>JANQMV010000017.1 GCA_028279865.1 Candidatus Altimarinota bacterium
GTGATACCTACAAAGGTACCGTTACCTACACTGCCGTAGGTCAATTCTAAAATAACGGTAGGCCTGTCCGCCTCAGGTGGATTACTTATACGGCTAAAAAACAAAAGAGACACTCCAAGAAAGTGTCTTTTTTTTCTTTATTTTTTTTTCTTGACATCCAAATAAAAAGTCAATAAATTATTGATACTTTGTATCAATTAATTATTATAAATTTATGTTTATTAACGCACTAGATTGTCAAACAGTAACTTGCTCAGAAGAAAAAGGATGTAGTGAAATTTGTCCTAAATCTGATGAAAACTTAAGAAAGACCCGTAAAATTATGGATGCACTTTGTGTAGGTCAAAATCCTGAAGAGATGATGCTGACAGGAAAGATTGCTCAAAAAATCAGAGAGAGACTTTCAGAAAAGTCCATGCGAGCTTGTCTTCTTTGTTCTGAGTTAGAAAAATACCGAAACTTTAATGAAAGTTTGCAAAATGAAGCTCCCGATTTTTTTGGAATTCTTCAACAAGAAAGAGCTATTTTTGAAGAGTTGATTGCTGAAATAGAGAAAAGACTTCATAAGGGAGATTCTGTTGACGCTGGCGAAATGCTAGGGTATTTAAACGGAGCTTTGGATTTAGAAGAGGTTACACTTATGTTGCCCGGTGAGTCTGAGGAAATACGTGCAATTTTTAAAGAAATATGCAAGGATATAGAAGATGTTTATCCTTCAAAAAATGCAATTGCTGCACTTCAAAAAACAGCTTAAAAAACATAAAAAAAGTTTTACTTCCGAAAGGAAACAGATATTTCTTTTGGCTCAAAAGATGCAACATTTTAGCGCACAAGAGCTTTTTGAGGCATTGAAAGAAAAGAGTAAAATTTCACGTATGAGCGTCTTTCGTACTGTTCAGTTGTTTGAACAAATCGGTGTTTTACGCAAAGTGATTACCAATAGTAATGCAGTACGTTATGAATTGAATACCGAGGAAAATCATCATGAACATATGCAGTGTTCGGTTTGCGGTCAGATAATCGAGTTCCCTGACAATTCTTTGCATAATCAGCTTGAGAAAATTGCGGAAAAACATGATTTTAAAATTCAGGAGCATAGCCTCTTTTTAAGAGGGCTTTGTAAGAAATGTAATCACTAACCAGATGACCAAATTAAGATGAAGATTTGGAAAAAATTGAAAAAACGCTGGGGTATTTCAAATAATTTTCAGGTTATAGTTATCTTACTTGTTTTTGTCATAACAGGTTTCTCAACTTTGTATACTCACAATTTTATTGGCTTAATTTTAGGCGTAGACGATCAAACTTCGGTTTGGATTAAAACGATTCTTTTTATATTTTTGATTTTACCAATCTACACTTGTTTACTCTACTTTTGGGGCTTTGTTTTTGGACAGAAACAATTTTTTACCAGTTTTATAAAACTCAAACTGGCTTTAATATTTAACAGAAAAAATAAAAAATGAGCTTAGCTGAAATGAATCTTTATGGTATAGGACTGGGTTTTATATCATTTCTGATAATTGGGTTGTTTCATCCTCTGGTTATTAGAGGAGAGTACTATTTCGGGCAAAAAATGTGCTGGTTCTTCTTTTTGTTAGGCTTGGTTACAACTTTACTTTCTTTGTTTATTCAAAATATTTTTGTTTCAGTTTGTTTGGGAATTATCGGTTTTTCCTCTTTTTGGTCAGTTAAAGAAGTTGTTGAGCAAAAGCAAAGAGTTCTGGACGGACGTTTTCCAAAAAATCCTAACAGAACTTACGATTAATCGTCCTTTTTAAAAACATTTATCCTTGCAGAAAAGGGGTTCTTGTTTTGTTGTATCTTGAGTTTTTCTCTTATTTTTGATAGTATGATGTGAATATTAAACCTGATGATGAAAAAAATACTTTTTTCAATTATAATTGCTATTTTTAGCCTAACTCTCAGTGTAAATTGAAAGGTCCGGGCGCATCCGCTTGATATTTCAGTCTCTACTTTTGAGGTGAATGTACTGAATAATACGATTCAGGCTGCGACTTATATTCATCCTTTTGAAGTGAGTTATTTGTTAGAAGAAATTCATGGAGAAAGTGTAAATTCCTTAGAAGAGGCTCTGACTCACAAAGATAAACTTTTTGCTTATGTGGCAGAGCATGTTTCTTTGAAAAACAATTGAGTGGAATGCACTGTCAGTAGTGCTAATATCCCGCCGCAAGATGAGATGGAAATTATGGGATGAGGCTTGCAAATACAGTATGATTTGCAGTGTTCTGAGAAGATTGGAGTGATTGAGTTTACAAACACTTTGTTTATTGCTGATTTTGAGCTGCAGACAAACAAAATGCTTTTTTTCGAAAATGGTAATTTGACTGAGCCGGTTTATGAAAGAATTTTAACAGTCAAAACATTTAAAAATGCTTTTGATTTTAGTGATCCTGAGCGTTTGATTACTGACCAGGAAGATACTGCAATTAACGATTTGAAAGAAATTGAAGCGAAACGAAGAGAGCTGCTGAATCCGGCTCCTATAGAGATTGAGGATATTTTACCCGAACCAATAGATTTTGCGGAGGTGAGTGAGCAGGTAAAAAATGCTGAGATTGACTTTTGAGAAGTTCAAGCATGAACGGGGCAATCTTTGTCCGAGGAGCAAGAAGTTCAGGATAAAACGGTAATTGAAGTAACCAATGAAGAACAGCCTCGTTCAGATTCTGGGGCGAAGTTTTTTAAGACGGAGCGTTTGAATCAATATTTGCAGAAGGTGAAAGTGCTTTTTGCTGCGGATGATTTTTTTTCAAAGTTGATTATCTTTTTGCTGGCTTTTGTTCTGGGGCTTTTGCATGCTTTGGAGCCGGGGCATGGTAAGGCTATTTTGGTTTCATATTTGCTGGATAGAAACAAAACACTAAAGGATGCACTTAGTTTTAATCTTTATATGACGGCGACTCATCTTTTGGATGTGATTTTATTGGGAATTGCTTTTAAGATTTTTCTTTTGATGAGTGATGTTAGTCGCTATATCGGGATTATTCAGAAATTTGCGGTTTACTCTTTGCTGTTGATTTCTTTTTATATGCTTGTGAGAAATCTTTTTTTTCGGAGAGAGTCTACTGAGAAGAAGCATAAGGGTAAAGTTTTAGCGGTGATTGCAGGGCTTGCTCCTTGTACGATTGGTTGGGGGATTATGGTGGCTTTGATTACTTTGGATAAGTTTGCTTGGATTATGCCGGTGATTTTTTTCTTTGGTTTGGGTTTGTTTAGTTCGATGATGATTTTGAGTTTTATTGTTTTGAGGCTGAAGAGTGATATTTTTGCGAGAAGTAAACATTTTTTGCGATATGCTCCAGCTCTGTCTTCCGGTTTGCTCTTTTGTATTGCTTTGTTTTTATTAAGTAATTTGAGCTAGTTTATTCTTCGATTTGCTTGAGATGTATAAATCTAGTTTTGGGCTTTGTTTTGAGTGCTCATATTTTTAATTATTTCGCAAGCCTTATTTTACTTTTTAGCTTTGACGAGCGAATAAGTGCATGTTAGGTTTGGAACCCTTTTTTTAAAAAGAGGTGTGGTCTTTAACAAATCGACAATGCATATTTTTAAAGTTTTTTTAAAGATGTGCAAAAAGATAAAATGAACAAGAAAGAGGAGAAAAAAAACATGAAATTAAATGATCTAAGTATCAAGGTAAAACTTCTTTTGGGTTTTGGGTTAATCCTCCTGCTGGTTACTTCGGTGGGAGTTTTGACACATTCGAAAAATAAGCTGACAGTTAATGAGGCTCTGTCTGCACAGGTTGAAATTCTGCCTCATACCTTAAACTTTATAGGTCTTAAGCGTAGCATTGAAAAATTAGTTGAGGGGTTGACTACCCAGACGACTGCCCCCTATGAAGTGGAACTATTTTATCAGAATGCGCTTGGTCGGATCGATTATGCTATTTCTGAGCATGAGAACTACAGAGAAATGGAGATGGTCTCTTTTCTCAAAGAAATGCGAAAGAGTCTAGAGACCTGTTATGGTATAGGAAAAGAGATGCCTCAGGCTTATACAGAAGGTGCTTCCGAAAAAGAGGGCGATTTTAATAGACATGCAACCCAATTGCTAAGCAATGTTAAAAAGGCAGTGGATGAGCACCTATTAGAGCTAAAGCACTCTTTTGAGGCGATACAAGAGGAAGGCAAAACAACCTCAAGAGTTTTAGCAATGGCACTCGGGGTGACTTTTGTTTTATCACTCTTTATTGCTGTATGGATTGCTCATTCTATAAACGCACCTTTATTGAGGTCTGTAGAATTTGCTGAAACCATTGCCTGTGGCGATTTGACTCAAACCTTAGATATTGACCAAAAAGATGAAATTGGCATGCTTGCCAATTCCTTGAACAATATGGTCAAAAATCTAAAGAAAATGTTTACCGACATTTCATTTGGAACTGCAACTCTGACGACATCTGCGACAGAACTTTCAAATGTTTCAGCAGAAATTTCTTTAGGTTCTGAAGAAACTTCTAAAAAATCTACCGATGTTGCTGGTGCTGCAGAAGAAATGACTTCGAATATGAATTCTGTAGCTGCTGCAACAGAGCAAACATCTGCAGGTTTACAGACAATCGTTTCTGCTGCAGAAGAAATGACAGCCACAATTCAGGAAATTGCTGAAAACACATCCAGAGGAAGTGACACAACAGCCAAAGCTGTCAGATCAGCTGAGCATGTTTCTGCAAAAGTTGAAGAACTTGGTATTGCAGCGATTGAAATAAGCAATGTAACAGAAGCCATCTCTGATATTTCCGAACAGACTAATCTTCTGGCGCTTAATGCGACTATTGAAGCTGCCAGAGCCGGAGAAGCCGGAAAAGGCTTTGCTGTGGTAGCTAGTGAAATAAAGGCACTGGCTCAGCAAACCGCTGAAGCGACAAAGAATATTAGTGGGAAAATTTCAGGTGTTCAAGATATTACAGGAGAATCTGTGGAAGCAATTAAATCAATTGTTTCCTTTATTGATGAGATTAATCAGATTGTTAATTCGGTTGCCACTGCCATCGAAGAGCAGTCTGTAACTACTCAGGAAATTTCCAGTAATGTTACTCAGGCTGCCATGGGCGTTCAAGAAGTTAACGAAAATGTCAATCAAACTTCGGGTGTTGTAGCCGAAGTGACAGAGGATGTTCATCTGGTTAGTCAGGCAGCTGAAAAGATGAATTCAGGAAGCGGTCAGATTAAGACCAGTGCTTCCGAATTATCTGAGCTGGCTGAAAAATTGAGCCAAATGGTAGGGAAATTTAAAATTTAAATCTTCCAACCTTCGACAAAAAAATGAATAAGTTCGCAAGGGATCACCTTTGGAGGACTTATTTTAAACATTAATCAATATTAATTTCGGTTTGTGAAATATGCTTACTATATTTGGCGAAGACGAGATTAATTTAAACCCTTAAAGCCCGAAGATGCGTTTACGCACTTCGGGCTTTTTTCATGTGTGTTTTTTCTGCTTTTGCTTATTTCTTCAACTGCTCTAAATGTTTTAGCTGAATCGGAATGAATTTTTCTATATCAAAACCATGTTGCTCAATCAAAGTCGTAGCATGATGTCCCCCAAGCTCGGTTGGCACAATTACATAATTTGCCCCATCTTCATAGCAATCCACAGCATCCTCAATTTTTTCAGAAACGACGATAATAATACAATTTTTATTATGCTTACGTACTTGCCTGATCATAGGGAGATTGATATCAGCAAGTTT
Organism: Candidatus Altimarinota bacterium; assembly: GCA_028279865.1. Lineage (GTDB taxonomy): Bacteria > Patescibacteriota > Gracilibacteria > JANQMV01 > JANQMV01 > JANQMV01. The sequence goes on from JANQMV010000017.1 coordinate 5,723, forward strand.
AATACTGGAAACAATTAATTGAACTTTTTTAATATTAATTTTCTCAAAAATTTCACCATCTTCCACATCTTCATAAAGACAGTGGATATTCTTATCAATCAAATCATTGATAATATCGGGATTGTGATCAACGACGATAAACCTCTTTTTCATCTTTTTAAATGTTTTACTCAGGTTCAGTCCAATGTGATTATAGCCTAGCAAAACACAATCATATGCATTGCTATCAATACTTTTATGTTCATCCACTTTCTGTCCTCTTCTTTCAAAAAACTTCAAATAGCGGTTAATTTTATTATAGATTTTTTTACCATAAAGAATGAAATAGGTTGAGCCTCAAATCGTAATTAATCCTACAATTGTTACCAGAGATAAAATATCTGAACTAATATGCCCCATTTTTATCCCCAAAGCGATTAAAATCAACGAAAACTCACTGATTTGAGCCACAGTCAATCCCGCGAGGAAACCCGTCCTGCGCGTATAGCGAGAGTAACCCATCAGCATCATCACAATCAGAGGATTCCCAATCAGTACAAAAGCCGAAAAAATCAGGATTGCCAACCAATGAGCACCAAAATTACCAAATTCCATCTGTGTTCCCAGAAAGACAAAAAACATCAAAATAAAGAAGTCGCGCAGGGGACGAATGCGGGCAACGATTTCATGGCGATATGGTGAAACCGAAAGAGAAACACCCGCCAAAAGAGCTCCAATCTCCAGCGAGAGACCAATGTAGTGTAAAATTGCAGACAGAGCTAAACACCAAGAAATACAGAAAAGCATTAAAAACTCCGTATTATCGGCAATTTTTTTGAGAACACCGGGCAAAATATAATAACCAATCAATAAAACCAAAGAAATCGAGCCGGCAACTTTTAAGATTGACTGAAGAATGAGACTATAAAGACCGCCTTCACCGGACAAAGAAGTCACAAAGATCAAAATAAACATCGCAACGATGTCCTGAACAATCAGAAAACCCATTGCTATCTTTCCGTACAAAGTCTCCAAGTCTTTTTTATCCGAAAGCAGCTTCATGATCACAATCGTACTACTAAAAGTCAGAGCAATCCCAATATAAGTTGCTTCTATCATTGAAAAACCAAGCAGCATTGCGATACCAAAACCAATACTGGAGGTGAACAAAATTTGTCCCACACCTGTTATGATGGAAATTTTACCTACGGTTTTAATAATACGCGGACTTAAGCTCAGACCGACGATAAAGAGCAGGAAGGCGATGCCCAATTGTGAAAAAGCCTGAATTGTATCGTGAGAAGTCACTAAGTTCAGACCATAAGGACTCATGATCAATCACGCCGCAATATAGGCAATAATCATGGGTTGTTTGAAACTTTTTGCGATTCCGGCAATAATTGTCGTCACAATGACAATTTTACTTAGCTCTATAAATATATGTTCATTCATTGTTTTGTTTTTTTAAGTTTTCCCAGAATTATACCATATAAAGACTTGAATTTGCAAGTGAAAAAGTTTGAAAATAGCGAGGTTTGACAGGTTTTTAGTAAAATGCTAAATTAAGCTACTTTGGATATTTTTCAAGAAGATAGATCAAAATTGAAAAATAGTTTTGATTCGTTTTTCCGAAAATAATTTAGCGCATTGTTTTTTTGTAGAATTAAAAGCTAATGTATGGAAAATTTATTGATTCAGGATATTTGCCCTGTGCAAAAAATAGGGTGTCAAAGGAAAAAATTAATGACAGAATCACCAACTTTGCACAGGATTAAGAGCCTGAATTTTTGGGCAAGAAATTTGGCAGTAAATCCAAAATACTGGGCAGCATTGCACAATGTAAATGAAAAAGAATTTGATATAATCTCCAAACTTACTCACAGAGAAATCATTGAAAGATTTGCTAAGTGGAGTCATGGCGTATATTCTTGTGAAACATGCAATCGCCATATGGAAAACTTGCTCAATGACCTTCAGAAGCATTTTAATGAGTTGATTAAAATGACTATTGCTCTCAATACTCTCGGCGTTCATAGGAATTACAAATAATAAATTTTCTTTTGCAAAATAGTCAAAAATATATATAATCCCAGAGCAAAAAACTTGTTTTTGCCTTTTGATTGGTGTGCCAAGGTAGCTCAGCTGGTTAGAGCGTCGGACTCATAACCCGGAGGTCGGCGGTTCAAGTCCGCCCCTTGGCACCAGTTTTTTGTACAAAGTCCAACTCATATCCCGCCTAAGCGGGACGGCTCTTCAGGGCTTGTTTGAATGAACGTAACCAGATAATCTAAAATTCAACTTCTTTTGACTAAGGAGGAGTTTTTTTGCTAAATTGGCATCTCATGCAAAAAAATCCGACTTTCGAGACCGGCTATGAATCTAGGCTTCCTTTTGGAAGTGATTTCAAGATACTCAAAAGTATGGTTGAAATTGGTAGAGCAAAAAATGAAGGAGGCTATTTGTCATATGCTTTACAGATTTATTCTCATATTCCTTTAGCGATAATCAAAGCGTTTAAAGCGGGATCTTTGCTAGATGATTTACAGAAAGAAATTTTAAAATTACCCAATGTTATTAAAAGAATCCAACTTTTAAATAAAATATATTTAGCTTGTCGTTGTTTTGACAACGTAATTGATGGAGATTCGCCAATCTTATTATCTACGGAAGAGTTGAAGCTGTACGCACATGTTGCAGAAAACCATTTTATTAGCGAGAAATGGGATAGAAACTTTGTTCCCGATAAATATTTTTCAGAAGGCTTAAAAATTGCCGAAGAAATATCCCTTGAAATCAAAAACCAAGTTCTAATGGTAATTAAATCAATGAGATTTGACGCAGAAAGAAGAAGTCGGTTTTTAAAAACAGGAGAAATTGAATTTATTTCTGAGGCAGATTTGAAGGAGCATTACTATCAATTAGATATTGAGGGTACAATAGGAGCAATGCTTGTTTTAGTTGATGAAGAAAATAATGAAGAAAATCGTAAGCTCGTGCAGCCTTTGGGTGAAGTAATGCGGATTTATTACGATATTCGTGACTTAAAAAAGGAGACAAAGCAAGGCTTATGTAATATTTCCAAGGAAGATGCTCAAAGGTTTAAAATTACACAAGAATTATTAACAAACTGGGCAAATTCTGATCTAACTTTAAAACAAGCTCCTTCGCAGATTTTAAATTGGGCAAAAACGAAAATGCAAGAGACAGAAATCCTTTTAGCTACATTTTATGAAAACTTAAATAAATCAAAATGGAAAAAATTGGTCAATTTATTCCTTGAAAATCATTATATTCGGCATTATGAAAAGTTTAAGAAAAATAACGGCTATTTGTTAAATTAAAGTTCTTACCGTATTATTTAAAAAAAACATTTTTAAGCCTTTGTACAGAGACAAAGCTTGAGATTGTTTAGAGGTGGGAATAAAATTATTTTCGCTTTTAAACATAACTTTTGCAACATGTCTGTAAAGCAGAAACTTGTTCCGGGTGTAGCTTTTATAATTCCCCTCAAAATTTTAAGAAAAACTCCCAGCGTAGAATTTAACATTCTACCGGGAATCGTTGATGAGCTCAGTTCTATTGACAGAGTCGTACACGAAAAGGGCGCAATCAGTCCGCAGGTGGCTGGCTCTTCCATTGAGCGTCCGTGGTATATGCATCCGAACCAAGAGGATAACTTGCTCGTTTATCACGGGGTGAGATTTATTGAACTCTATACGCAAAAACATGCTAAAGTTGAGCGTTTTGAAGCTTCGCCTGATTATATCAAGCATAATGACAAAATTATCCATAAAGGCGGAGCTATTTTAGGTTGGCCGACAAATGTTTTTCATCGAATTCACAGTCCGGATGGAAGCATGTCTACGAATTTTGCAAAACATTTTGATGGTTTTGACATCAAAACGAATTTTAATATTTATGACTTGGATACTCAGTCGGGTGAATATACGCTGCTACGTGAGGGACATTTGGATCAGAATCTTTAAATGTTACCATTTTACGATAATTTCGTATTAATTATTGTAGCTGTCTCCACAATTTTATCCTAAAAAAAGATCATTCAGTTTTTTTGAGTTTAATCCGACCGAACGGATCAATTCTAGCATGGCAAGGGCAGCTACATCATTATTATTTAATTTTAACTTCAATTAAAATGAAAAAAATCAATTTCATGATCGCTTTAATCTTTGCGATTACTCTTGTCCCATTCCAACCTACCAGTGCAATTTTTTCCGATGCAGAGGGACATACAAACGAAACTGCGATTAATTATCTTCAAAATCAGGGCATTATCAAAGGCTATGACGATGGCTCTTTTAAGCCGGAGCGTTCGATTAACCGTGCCGAATTTGTGAAAACGATTATCGGCAGTATGCCTGGTTTTTCCGAAACAGAATTAAATGCTTGTCAGAAGAACTATTTCACAGATACTGATGCGGATGCTTGGTATACGCCTTATCTTTGCTATGCCAAGGAAAAAGGTCTGATTGATGGTTATCCTAATGGAAGTTTTAAGCCAGGTCAGCTTGTTAACTTTGCCGAAGCGAGTAAAATTATTGCTAATGCGCAGGGGCTTCTTTCTGAAGAAGATGCGGAGGTTTGGTATAAGGGGTTTGTGGAAGAACTGGAAGAAAACTATGCGATTCCGACGACGATTGAAACATTTTCCAGTAATGTGACGCGCGGTCAAATGGCGGAAATCCTATGGCGTCTGAAAACTGAAAATCAAAATCAAATGAGTAAAAGATTTATGGATTTGGAAGTGATTGCGGAGGATTTACCTGTGATTGAGTCATGTGTGGAATTGAAAAACAGGTTGCAAAACGGACATAAAAACATTTCTTATAGATTACGTAAAGAAATGATGATAGATATTGAAGAAGCAGAAGATGACATGGATTTTGCAAATGAGGAAGCTGCTCCGACGGCATCCAAAGAGGCGGGAACAGGGAATGATGACGGAGCGGCAGATTACTCAGAGACAAATGTCCAAGTGCAAGGTGTGGATGAAGCGGATGTAATTAAAAATGACGGAAAGTATATTTATATGATCAAGGGCGATAATGTAAGCATTATCGAAGCTTATCCGCCTGAAGATATGCAGGAAGTTTCTAAAATTGAGCTGGATGATGATAATTTTAGACCGATTGAAATTTACACGGACTCCGAGCAAATGGTGATTATCGGACGTACTTATAAAGATTATTATAGCCAGACAAAGAGCGTAGAAGTTGCAAGTATTGCTTATGACTATTATCCATACCACAGTACTCAAAAAACCAAAGTTTATGTGTATGACATTACAGATAAGAGTAATCCGCAAAAAGAGCGAAGTGTTGAATACGAAGGTAATTACAGTAATTCCAGAAAGGTTGGCAAAAACCTTTATATGATTATGAATAAGTCAGCATCTTTTTATGAACCTTGGATTTACAATTTGAGAGAAGATGAAGCAGGAGAATTATCAACTGAAAATCTGATTCCAAAAATTTTGGATTCTGCCGAAGGTTTAGAAAAACCAATGGTAAAATGTGGTATGGTACGTTATTTTCCACATTTTCGAACGCCAAATTATTTGATTGTCTCTGCGATTGATTTAAGTGAGAATGACTCGAAAATTACCAAAAAACTTTTCTTGGGCTCCAGTGAAAATGTCTATGCTTCCAAAACAGGCCTTTATGTTGCGACTTCTGCTTGGGATGAAGAACAAGTGAAGGATGGTAATGATACTTATTGGACGAGAAAAGAGGGGACACTGATTTACAAATTTAATTTGGAGGGAACAGAAATTGAGTACGATTCAAAAGGGAAAGTGCCGGGGAGGATTTTGAATCAATTCTCCATGGATGAGCATAATAAGCACTTCCGCATTGCAACAACCGTAGGGCAGGTCTGGAATGATCATAATCCGTCTTCCAACAATCTTTATATCTTAGATTCGGATATGGAAAGGGCAGGAGAAATTGAAGATATTGCTCCGGGGGAGAGAATTTACTCAGTGCGTTTTATGGGGAATAGAGGATTTATGGTGACTTTTAAGACAGTTGACCCTCTCTTTGTCATGGATTTAAGTAATCCGAAAAAGCCTGTGATCAAAGGTAAGTTAAAAATTCCGGGTTGGTCTGATTACTTGCATCCTTATGATGAGAACCACCTTATCGGTTTTGGTAAGGAAGTAGATGAAAGTATTGATGCGGATAAGTTACACTCTGAAAATGCGGTTTATTATACAGCTGTGCAAGGTATGAAATTGTCGATTTTTGATGTTACTGATCTGGAAGACCCAAAAGAAATTTTTAAAGAAGTCATCGGGGCGCGTGATACAACCTCAGAACTACTACACAATCACAAGGCTCTACTTTTTGACAAAGAAAAAGAATTACTTGCTTTCCCTATCACTGTAACTGAGGATAAATCAAAAAAAACAGAATGTAGTAAGTTTACGTATTCAACTTGTCCAAGCGAGTGTACTCTCAGATGTGTACCTTCTGTTTGTAATGAAAACGGAGCTTGCACGAGAGATTGCGGTGATGTAGCTGGTAGCTGCGTAGATTCAGAGGATCATTATGGAAATATTCAGACAGTTTTCCAAGGGGCATATATTTATAATCTGAATCTAAAAGATGGCTTCAAATTACGCGGAAAAATATCGCATTATGATGATCCGGAAATTTATAAAAAATCAGGAAGCTATTTCTATGGAGATTATGGTAAAAATATCCAAAGAATTATTTACATAGGAGATTATTTGTATTCGATTTCAGAAGATATAATTAAATCAGCGACACTTGATGATGTGGAGGAGAAGAATAAATTGGAGATTGATTAGAGTTAGTAGCTATTGTGTAGGGTACAGCCATGGCTACACCCTACACAAATTTGTCATTCCCGTTCCGCTTAGCGGGAGGAATCTTTCGAAGGAAATAGTTGAAAGAAACAAATTAAGTAAATTGTTCTTGTTAGGTAAATGCATTTCAGGATGACGATCTTTTGAGTTTTTACTAACTTTTGATATATTGAATTTACTTAGAAATAAACTTTAACCTCCTCTAACATGATCGGTACACCTCTAACCTCAACGGCGACAAAAATGATGATTCTTGGCTGTGGTGAGCTTGGCAAAGAAGTTTTCATTGCAGCACAAAACTATGGAATTGAAGTGATTGCTGTGGATCGCTATGAAAATGCTCCGGGAATGCAAGTCGCACACAAAAGCTACGCAATTGATATGCAATCCGAAGAGGCTTTGAGAGGAGTGATTGAAAAAGAAAAGCCTGATTTTATTGTCCCTGAAATTGAAGCGATTAACACAGAACTTCTCGTTCAATTGGAAAAAGAAGGAGTAAATGTAATTCCTACTGCGCGAGCAGCGAATTTAACAATGAACAGAGAAGGGATCCGTAGATTAGCGGCTGAAGAACTCGGTATCAGAACAGCAAAATATGCTTTTGCAGAAACCTTGGAAGAATTTCAAGCAGCAGTAGATGAAATCGGAATTCCATGTGTGGTGAAACCAATTCAATCGTCTAGCGGTAAAGGTCAGTCGACAATTAAATCAGAAGCGGATATTGAAAAAGCTTTTGAATATGCACTTTCCGGGAGTCGCGGTAAGTCCGATAAAATTATTATTGAAGAGTTTATCAGTTTTGATACGGAGATTACTTTGCTCACGGTACGTCATGCCGGAGGTACTTCTTTTTGTGACTCGATCGGTCATGTACAGAAAGCAGGAGATTATCGAGAAAGTTGGCAACCGCAAAATTTTTCGCCGGAAATCATTGCCAAATGTCAGGATATGGCGAAGAAGGTGACCGATAATCTTGGTGGTAGGGGAATTTTTGGTGTGGAAATCTTTATTTCAGGTGATGAAGTGATTTTTTCGGAAGTCTCGCCTCGTCCGCACGATACAGGTCTGGTAACGCTTGTTTCCCAAAATTACAGTGAATTTGAGTTGCATGTGCGTGCAATTCTTGGTTTGCCGATTCCGGAAATTAAAACAGTGAAGGCAGGTGCTTCTCGTGTAATCCTAGCGAGTCAGAATTCAGAAACTATTAGCTTTGAAGGAGTTGAAGATGCTTTAGTGGAAAAGGAAACAGCCGTTCGTCTTTTTGGTAAACCAGACTCTCGTCCGAATCGTCGTTTGGGAGTGCTTTTGGCGACTGAAGAAAATGTTGATTTGGCAAGAGAGAAGACGGGGAGGATGCTTGAGAAGATTCGGGTAGTTGAAGAATAAAAGATACCACAAAAAAAAGCTTGCCTAGCGGAATTTTACGAATTCCGCTAGGCTAAACCTTAAACAGTTTTTACTTTCTGATTATAAATGCCAGTTCGTGCAAGTAGGGGATTATTCCAGTGTATACATATCCCATATGTTTTGCCCATCGATATGTTTCAAAGGCAACTCTTCTCCTGTTTCTGAAAGATGCCTTCAATCCGAAGTATTCCCCAGCCAATATTTGACCAAAGTGGGGAATGTTATCTTTAATGTCGACGAAGGATGCACTAGACCTAAATCTGACAAGTCTTTGTTCACAGATAATTACTGGTCTTTTAAACTCTTTGTCCCAGTTTGGTCTTGCAGGATCCGTAATTTTTGTAATGTAAATGGTGCTTGAATTACCATTTCTTTGCCTACCAAGGAAGAGCTGTTCATTTGCGATACACCATTCATGGTATATATCAGCAAAATTTTTCGCATCTCGGAACCGAACCTTGATAGCAAGAACGCTCATCATAGGCATTATATAAATAATTTCTCCAGGGTCGAAGAATGTTCCGTCTTTACTGAGATCAAGAAACGCATTTATTTTTACAGGTTTCTCTTTAGGTTTTAACGTTCGTCGGCGATCTATCTGATTTGATTTCAATACTGGAATCTTGTTAAGGTCTTGAAAGGACTTTACCCGTGAATTAGTTTCTGTTTGCATATTGTTTGTTAGAATTTCCAGTTTTGTTAATGGTTCTTGTCCTTTGCCAGTTTCATCATTTCTAATAACTAGTGCAGCTTCTGTCATAAAAAAACACCTCCATAAATTATTACTGTTTAAGGGCGACTTCTGGATTCGAAGTGCAATTAGCCAGAAAAATCGCTTTGATCAAAACAACTTTTCTGACTAATCCTACCTAGCACTATTCAAACACAGAAGAACCCCAAACAATTCACGAATTTTTAAAGAACATCACCATGGAGATCAGTTTATTAATTCTAAAGTCTCATGTCAAAACATTTTTAATTATTTGACAAGATTGTTTAAAGAATTCCTAGTTTTTCTTGACTTTTACTTAAAACTCATCTAATATTTAGACAGTTATCTAAATATCTATTAAGAATGGACGGTGTTTTCAAAGCATTATCGGATCCAAATAGAAGAGAAATTCTTAACCTACTTAAGAAAAAAGACTTATCTGTAACCGAAATTCAAAGACATTTCAAAATTACGGGACCATCGCTTTCGCATCATCTGGATATTCTCAAGAGAGCTAATCTTGTTATTGCAGAAAGAAGGGGACAGTTTATTTTTTATTCCCTTAACATCTCTGTGTTTGAAGAAACACTTAAGATGTTTATTAAGCTTTTTAGTAAATAATGGAGAGTTATTAAGTTTTTTTAATCTAAAATAATCATTTTCGGCTAAAGATTCTGGACAAGCCAGAAAGACAATATAATTTTATTTTTTTTAATAATTCTATGAAAAAACTCTTACCAACATTGATACTGCATTTTGTCATAATTGCACTAATGTACCTAGTCGGTTGGATTTTATTTGATCAGTTACCAGCAGAAATTCCTACCCATTGGAATGCTGCAGGGGAAGTTGATGCCTATATGCCAAAGATGAAAGCAATTATACTTTTTCCCTCTATTGCGCTTTTGGTTACTTTGTTATTTCCTCTTTTTAGGTTCATTGATCCCAAAAGGGAAAAATATGCGCTTTTTACAAAATCATGGATGATGATCCAGACAGCAATTTTGTTCTTTTTTGCATACATTTATTTTGTATCTCTTTATATTGCTTTGAATCCCGGGACTCAAATGGAACAATTCATTTTCGGAGGAATTGGAGTGCTTTTTATCTTAATCGGTAATTATTTGGGTAAAATCAGGCAAAATTATTTTGTGGGTATCAAGACGCCTTGGACACTGAATAATGAAGAGGTCTGGAACAAAACGCAGCGTGTTGGAGGTTGGTCTTTTGTAATTAGCGGATTAATACTATTTGCAGAGGCTTTTCTAAAAATTTATTTAGTTCCCGTAATGATTTTCTGCATTGCTTTTGCAGCCTTAACTCCTGTGATCTATTCGTATTTTGCTTATCGAAAATTGGAAAAGAAATAGTTCTTTTTGCTGCTTTAATAATCTCGCAAATCTGTTGAACCACACTTCTTACATATCCTCATTTTTAAAGTATAAGAAGGTTTAAAAATCCCTATAGGCGGGAACTATTGAAGCGGCAAGGTTATAAAGAGTCCTCTGAGGGATTCCTGCTTTCGCAGGAATGAGAAGAAAACAATTCTTTAGTGCTTAACCGCAAAACCTTCAAAAACTTCATCAGTTTCGATAAAATCTTTTTGCAGGCTCTCAACGACAGAATGTGGAGAGCCTTGATAGCATTTTTGAATTAACTCTTGAAGTTGTTCAGCACTGCCTTGCGCTCTTATTTCTACAGAACCGTCTCCAAGATTTCTGACCCATCCTTTCAGGTCTGTTTTATCTGCAATCCCTTTTACAAAGGCGCGAAAAAAGACACCTTGTACTTTACCTTTCACTATAATTTTAAGCGTTTTCATAAAACAACAAGTTTAAGAGTAACTCACATTATATTGATTTATTTTAAAAAATGCAAAAAACACAAAAAAACTCCCGGAAAATTGGGAGTTTTTTCTAAACTATCGCTGCGTTTTACTCATAATGCGTCACAACAGATTCTGTTTCAGCTTGCTCTGGTGTCTTTGAAGCTTCCCTTTTTCTTTTTGCTCGACGGAACATGAGATAAATCCCCAATGTTATTACTGCTGTAACCGTTCCCGACATGATACTTCCTCCGAAGAAGCTAAAAACAGTAATGATTCCAAAAAGTGTAATAAGCATTCTATAAACGATTTGGTACATGTTTAAAGTAAATTGGTAATACATTGATGGCGTAACAAAGAGAGTGAGTGAAGAAGCGACGGAGAGACCGAAGATAATTGTATAAGAAAGTCCTGCCCAGAATGTATCAACCCAAATCAATGGAGCAATTCCGGCGGCAGTTGTAAGGGTCGTTAGTGCGATAGGCTGTAACCTTGATGCTCCGGCAAAGGCTACGATTTCCTCAAGAGGGCGATCAGTATATTTCTTACGTAGATTATTGATACGGTCTACGAGTATAATTGCGTCGTTTACTACGATTCCTGCAAGTGAAATTGTACCGATAATCATGGCAAGACTACGAGGTACTCCTGTTATATAAAGTCCTATATTAATTCCAATGAATGACATCACAATAGTAAAGAGAATGATGAACGGATAACTAAAAGAGTTAAACTGAATCACTAAAATTGTAAAAATTAAAAATATAGCCATCACAAAACCTGTAGCTAAAGCAATAAAGAGATCAACGTTTTCTGCGTTTTCACCAGCATCTTCTATTTGTACTCCAGCAGGAAAATCGTAATCTTTAATTAGATCATTAAACTGGTTAGTTACTTCAAGCGCATTACCTTCTGGTGTAAGCTGCGAGCTAATCGTAACTGCGATTTTTCGATCCGTACGTTTAATTTCACTTATAGCAGGATTAAACTCTCGTTTTACGACTTGGCTTAGTGAAATTGATTGACCTTGGTTGTTGAATAACTGAATGTTTGCAATATCGTCAAAATTATTAATTTCATTTTCTTTATAGCGTACCTTGACTTCAATTTCTCGACCTTCACGTGTCAAGGTAATAGCATCTGTTCCTTCAATCGCTGTTCTTGTTATATAGGCAACTGTTTCGGGTAAAACACTTAGTCTGAGGGCCTCTTCATAATCAACCTTGTAGGTTATTTCTCCGGGTATATTGGTTAAATCGTCTTTAACATTGTCGGTTGCAGGAATTTTCTTGAGGATTTCTTTGAATTCTGCCGCTACAATTTGAGCATCTTTCAAGCTGCTTGAGTCTTCTGCAATTAGGCGAAAGGCAACAGGAGCGTCTATTGGCAGACCGTTGGTTGCTTCGACAACATTAACTTCATAGTTTTTAAATATTTTGAATTCCTCTCTTAGGTCTTGCGCAAGTTCAATACTAGTTCTTAATTTTTGAGCTTTACGATCATCTTTTTTATATAGCTCTATGAAAATATCGGTTTCATTATTTTTGATTTTACTTTCAAAGCGCTTAATTTCTGGTTCTTTGGCTAAAATCTCTTCTACAGGCAGGGTCGCTCGAAGCGTTTCTTCTTTTATTGCTCCTTGGGGAATTTCTACTGTAACATTCATAAAATCAAGGTCGTCACTGGGAAACATCGTGAATTGTACGGGAAGTAAGAACGTAAGCAAGCATACAACTGCAACACCATAAATTGAGAAGAATCTCCAGAGAGGATTTTTTAAGCTTTTAATTGTGAATTTTTTGTACCATCTTTGTAACTTAATTACAACATTTTCTTTTGCTTTGTAAAATCTGTTGGAAAGTTTGCCTAAAAATGAACTTTCAGATTTTTTTCGATCTTTTTTACGCTTCAAAAGGTTGGAAGCAATTGCTGGGATAATAAGTAGCGCAATTAGTAAAGATGCTACCAAGGTTATTGAAACAGAAATTGGTATATAAGAAAGATATTTTCCTAAAACTCCTGGTAAAGCTAAAAGAGGAATGAAGACAGAAAGTGTTGTTAAAGTCCCTGAAATAAGCGGAGTTTTAAACTCATATACGGCTGCCATGGCGGCTTTTTTTGGGCTATAGCCGTGTTTGATTCCTTCGTAGATACCTTCAACGATTACAATAGACGTATCCACCAATATTCCCAAAGCAAGAATTAGCGAAAAATTTACCATGAAGTTTAGGCTTTCCCCCATTGCTTTGGTTGTCCCTATAGTTACCAAAAATGTTAGTGGAATAATAAAGCTCGCTGCGATAGCTTCTTTTGGTCCTATAAAGAGTAAAAGTAGTAGAAATACAATAATAATTGAACTAACACCGCTGGAAATAACAGTTTCGTAGCTATCGCGAGTATATTCAACTTGTTCGTATGTGTAATAAATTTCGACAGTATTATTAAATTTTTTCTCTGCAAAATCTTGTACCTTTTGGCGAATATAAGGATCGACTGTAAAAATATTACTATCTCCGGATTTGTTTACATTAAGTAGAACGCTCGGGAGTCTTTTTGTATTACCGGATTCTAGGTTTGTAAAGCTTTTAATTATTTCGTTTTCTTCAACACTTTCATAAACAGTTGCTATGTCCGCAACTCTAATCGGACTTTGTTGTCCATTTGAAGAAGCCATTTTTAAAATAATTTCACTTACATCTGCGGCATTTTCGTGTTGTCCTTCAAAACGTAAAGAGTAATCAAGGTCCTCAATGTCAAAGTTTCCAATAGGGAAATCTCGATGTGTTGTTTGAATCGCAGAAGTAACTTGACTAAGGCTGATTTTGTGTTCTGCAAGTTTGCGAGGGTCAACATCTACGTAGATTTCTCTCTCTGCTCCTCCCGTAATACTGATTTCACGAATTAGAGAATCTTGTTCCAGATAACTTTTTAGTTTCTCGGCATGATCGCGTAATAAAGCGGGATGAATGTTCCCGACTAGGTTAATATTAAAAATCGGATCCATACTAGAGTCAATTTCTAATAGGTTAGGATCTTCAGCGTCTGTAGGAAGCTTAGGTTTGGCTTCGTCAAGTTTACTTCTAATATCTGCCACAGCTTGGGAAATGTCTGCATTGGCTTCTAATTCGATCGTAATTGATGAAAAACTATTTGAAGAAACAGATGTAATCTTGTCAATATTCTGAACGTCTTTGATTTTATTCTCAATTTCCTGAGTGACCAATTTATCCATGTCTACCGCCGAAGCACCGTTGTATAGCGTTGAAATAACTACTATCCCAAAATCAATATCTGGCGATGATTCTTTTGGTATTGTGAGAGCTGCGCTTCCTCCCCAAACAAATATAATCAAAGCTGCTAAAAATGAGATTTTATTGTTTTTAACAAAATAACTTAGCCAACTTTTTTGTGCTTTTTCAACGAAATCTGACTTATGTTCCAAAACTTCTGGAATTAAGAATTAAAAATGTTATTTTTATGTTTAATCTAATATTTCAACTTTTAGTCCTTCCTTTTGAAAAAGCCTGCCTCCCTTTACAATAATCTTATCTCCTTCCTTTATCCCAGAGGTTATTGTAATTTTACTCCCGTTAATACCTCCTGTTTCTATGACTTTTTTTTCTGTTTCTTGTTTCTCATTAACAACCCATACATACGATTCTGAAGAAGTTACGTGTACGGCAATTAAAGGTACGAGTATTGATCCGTTTACGGCATTTTTTTCTACATTTGTCGTAAATCTGAGGGGTACGGTTTGCCCGGAGTGTAAATAAGGGTTTTTGTGTAAAATTTCTATTTTATTTTTTCTGATAACAGGATCAACCGTACTGGAAATTGCAGAAATTTTATCTTGGCTTTGAGTTGCAATTTTGACTGTATCACCGACTTTAAGTTTTGAAGCTTTTTCTGGTGTTAAATAAGTCACAATTTTCAAAATGTCAGCATTTTCAATTTGAGCAAGCAAAGACCCCATATTAACTTCATTTCCGGCTTTGACAGGAATATCAATGACGGTTCCGTCAAAAGGGGCTTTGATTATGAGTTTTTCCTGATTAATTTTTGCTTGTTTAAAACCTCCGCTTGCACTGGTAACTCCTGCCTTGGCTGATGTTGTAGAAAGAGCTGCTCCTTTTTTTGCCGATTCATATGCTACCTTTGCTAATTCAACCTGTTTTAAGGCATTGTCTTCTGCTGTTTCCAGTTGGCGAATAGTTGCTTCATACTGCGCTTCGGCATTAATAATATTTTGTGATTTTGTACCTGTATTTTGCAGTGTTAAATCAAGGCTTTTTTGAGCACTAATTACGCCTTGCTCCGCACTGGTTAAGCTTGAGGCATTTGCTGCCAAGGTTTGGTCTAAACCGTTTTTAGTGGCAATCAAGCTTGTTAGTAAACCTTGTGTTGCAGATATGTGACCGGTTACGCTTGAAATATTAGAATTTAGAGTAGCTTGAGAATAGTTATTTCCTGTTGTTGACTTTTTAAGCATTGTCAAGACTTTGCTTAAAGTTTCATCTGCTAATTCCAAGATTGCTTTTGAGTTTTCATACGACTCGGAATAATTATCATACTCGCTCATTAATTTTCTCAAACTGGATTCGGCTTCTATTTTTGTCTTTTTTTCAAGTGCTCCCAGATTGCCTGACCAAGTATCAGCGGCGTCGTCATAAACTTCGGATATACCTAAAATTTGATCAGTTGTATTGATTGCTGTGACTATGTTCGAATCAACTGATTTGATTGAATTTTCCAAACTATCACGAGCTGAATTCTCAGATGAGGCATTGAGTTTTTTGATTTTTTCCAAACCTTTTTGAGCGGTTTCCAGTCCTGTTTCGGCGGAAGAACTTGATAAATCCAAGTTTAATTTTGCTGAATTCAGATTTTCCTCAGCTTGTTTTCGGCTTATGATGTTTTGTGCAAGTAGATTACTATAGGAAGTTTCTGCTGATTCTAAGGCAACTCTTGCTGATTCTACGCTTTTTGCTGTTGAGGCATATGTTTGGGACAAACTAGCCTGAGTGTTGCGTAGCGATTCGCTTGCCGTTTCAAAAGATTGAAGAACGCTGTCTGATTCCAAAATCAGGAGAGCTTCTCCTTTTTTAACAACATCTCCCGGCTTTTTGAGAATAGAGCGTACATCTGCGTTAAACTCAGACGTCAGATTTGCTGATTGACTCGCAATCACTTCACCATTTATTTTGAATTCCTGAGTCCCGTTAAAGCTGACTTCCATTACTTCAACTTTAGCTAAGTTTGTTTCATCATCTTGATTTCCATTGGAAGTTTCGGTGGTAGTGTCTCCGAATGCTTTTAATAAAAGGAAAACTACGCCGGAAAGAATGACTCCAATGATTAAATATTTTTTTAACATAATGTTTTGATAATAAATTGTTTGGTTAATTTGAATTATTTTTTTTGCTTTTGATTTTATTCATTTCTTTTTCCATTGCTTGGTGCACTGAACCTGAATTTCTTATTTCTTCCATTTCTTTTTCAATTGCCTTATGCAGTTCATCAAGTTCATTTGCTTTGACGAGAGCGACAGCTTTTCCGAGTTTTACCATTACCAGCAGTTGATCTCCCGGTTTTATATTCACTTCTTTCCGTGCACTTGCAGGGATGACGATTTGTCCTTTCGTTCCGACTGTTGTGGTTCCGTGGAGTTTGACATGACAACATTTTCTTAAATCTTGCTTGTTCATAGTTTGTTTATTAATAAGTATGAAAAGTATGACAAGTATGAAATTTGAATGGATTATATTTGTTTAGATTGGAATGTCAAACATTTTTCAGCCTTAAAACTCAAAAGCCCATCTGGCAATTATATATTGTTTCTAAGTGAATTTCAATCCTTTTTTATAGTCTTTTTTTCAAAAGGAAAGCTTTTGGTGGTAAATTTAATTTTTTGCGCTGAATTGAGCTTTTTTCAGTTGTTTGCATGTGAAAAATTGTAATTTTTTCTGAGAGTGTTCATTATTTAGATTATAAAAACTAAGTTTTAAGTGCTCGTTCAATAAATTGTAAGTAGTATTCCAACATTTCGTCAGGCTTGGTATCAAATCTTTCTGAAAGTTCTTTTTGGTTTTCTTTATTTCCTACGACTTTTAACATGCCTAATGTGGCTGCGTCAATGATCAAAACAGCTTTTTTGGTTTCTACTTCTTTTGAGCAGGATTGATCTTGTTTACCTTGTTTGATTGATTGATGTAGTAATCCGAGAATTGCGTTAAGTTCAAGGTAGAAATCTTTGACAATTGCGCTGTTTGCAGGTGAAAGAGCTTGAGCTTTTTGACTTGAGTAATTTAAGAAAAAATTGCTATATTTGGGAAATTTTTGAAAAAACCTAAAGATAATTTGGATTATTGATTTTATTTTTTCCAAACCGTTTAAGTCTTTTTTTAAGTTCTTTTTAATAAAAGGGTGTAAGAGTTTTAATATTTTGAGGGCAATTGCTACGTATAATTCATCTTTATTCTTAAAGTAGGCGTAAATAGTCGGTTTGCTGATTTCCGCTTTTTCTGCGACTGCATCCATGGTCATTTTTTCTTCGCCTTGTTTGAAGAAAATTTCTTCGGCAGCTTTTAATATGAGCTTTTCTCGCGCTTTTTTTTCTCTTTGTTTGCGCTCTTTTATTCCCATTTTTACTATAATAAGATAACCTACTGTTAGTTTAGATACTTTTGGTTTAAAAGTCAAACAAAAATTTTACATACTGCTAATTTATTTATAATAAAAGCAACCACTTTTATGCGGTGTGTTTTAGTTTTTTATGTGATTTTTGAGAAAATTAGGCTGACATTTTTGATTTAACAGAGGGAGATTGCTCATTGTTTGTTTCAATAAGCAACTCATGTTTTTCTCTTAATTTTGAGACTGCATAAGTTAAATCTGCACTTTTGCATAGAGTATGTAATTGGGCAATTTTTCTCGCAAATCAGGGGAAATTATCGTGTAATCGTGTATAAATCATATTTGATTTGGTTTTTGTTTCCTTGCTGTTTTGTTTGAGCTTCTTTCTCTGTCTTTCAATATTGTTGAAAATCGCAATTACCTTTGCGGTTAAAATCATGAGATTTTTTGCATTGATTGGACTTGCCTCACTTCTTTTATATGCACTATCTATTTGATCCATTAGTGTGCTTATGTAATTCTCAAGGCCTTCTTTATTTGGAATGTTGGTCTTTAGTATATTTTGGAGAAGTGCTTTTGTTCCTTCTTGTATTTGAATCACTTTTTTTTGAGAACTCTCTGGAGGCAAGTCTTTAGCCTCTTGTCGAGCAGCTTTAACCTCATATTCTCAAGGGAAATTTTCCGGTGTTCAATACTTATAACAAAATTTTGAACCTTTGTCTCCAAATGAATTAAAGATATGCAATAGATCATTTTTAGTTAACATTTTTTGTTTTGTTAAATCTCTACATTTTAACACTCTTTGAGCGAATTATCAACTATTTATCAAGTAAAAATAAGTAATTGGTTTCACAGAATAATTAAATTAAGATAAACTAAGCAGGCGATTTTATCTTTTCAAAAAAACTCTATGGCAAACTTAAAATTAGAAAAACTTTTATTAGAGCTAATGAAGTTAAAAAACAAAACAGCTGACAATAAAGCTTTACTCAAAAATTATAAAATTAAATCAGATCGCCTGACTCAGCTCTTATCTGCAAAAAAAGATTTGATGGTGCAGATAGAGGAGGAAAAAAACAGGATTGAGGATGAAATGCTCGAGGATAATGATTATGCTGATGCAAAAAAGACGGAAAAAGAGCTAAAGGTACAAATTAAAGAAGCAAATGCGGATATTCGGGAGGAACTTTCGGAAATGAAAATGAATACGCTGACAGCGTCACTTGATTATGTGATAGAAGGTGAGCCTGTGAAAGTGCAAATAGAAAAATTCGTAAAGTTTTTCTTGAACGGGAAAGAGCAAAAGTAGAGTTTAAAAAGTTTGCCATACTGATTTATCGAGAGTATGAAACAATTCCCACGTGCATGTCACTTCTTGAAAGGCTCAAAACTACAGTGTTAAAAATTCAAACTTTGAGTAAAAAATATTTGACAATTTGTGGCTGGTGAGTATAATCCTTTCGCATTTTGTTGTGGTCCCATCGTCTAGGGGTTAGGACACCAGGTTTTCATCCTGGTAACAGCGGTTCGAGTCCGCTTGGGACTACCAAATTGAAATTAGAAAAACTCTCGTTTGTAACGAGAGTTTTTTAAAAGTTAATTTATTTGCTTTATTCTATTTAACTATTTCAAACCTTTCCTCAACTTTTTTCCAATTGATAATATTAAAAAAAGTTTCAATCCATTCGGGGCGTTTATTTTGGAATTTCAAATAATAAGCATGTTCCCAAACGTCAATTGTAAGAAGCGGTTTGTAACCTAAACTTATAGGAGAAATTTGATCATGGGTGTCAATAATTTCAAGTTCATTTTCTTGGTTCATAACCAGCCAAGCCCAGCCTGATCCGAAATGAGTTGCGGCTTTAGTACTAAATGCGTTTTTAAATTTTTCATAAGAACCAAATTTATTCTCAATAGCTTCCATTAAACTACCTTCAGGGACTCTCTTTTCTTGGGAAGAATTAGGCGACATTGATTCCCAGAAAAAAGTATGGTTGTAATATCCTCCTCCATGGTTTCTAAGTGCTGTTTGATGTTCTGCAGGAATTTTTTCAAGATTAATTAAAATGTCTTCAATTGAACTTGGCTCAATACCGGCTTTTGAGATTGCTTCGTTGAGTTTGTCGGTATAAGTTTGATGATGTTTGGAGTGGTGAATTTCCAAGGTACGAGCGTCATAAAAAGGTTCAAGATCTTGATATCCGTAGGGCAGTTGCGGAAGTTGAAAAGTCATAATAATAAAGTTAAAGATAACTGAATTATTACAGAAAAGATTTCTTTGTGTCAAAAATATTATCCTTTATTTTTTTCTAAAAAATATTCACGAACTTTCTTGTCTTCATCCGGGTACAGAGCTTTTCCACTTCTTTCTTTTGCTAGAAGAATAGCCACTTCAAAAGGGTGATCTTCTAAAGTTTCTTCTTCTAAAAATGTTAATTCTTTACCTATTTTGGCTCGTTGCTCAAGTCTAGTTTTAAATGTTGGATTATTGAAAAGTTCCTCAAGCTCCTGATCTTTTAATTCTTCGCCATTTTTGAATCTGCTTTCTAATTCATCAATTTTAGATTGTGTTTTCCCACTATCTGCTTTTTCTCTTAATAACCTTTGATTAACTCTTTTTAAAAATGGATCATAAGGAATTTAGTTAAAATTTATTTTCATTTTTTTATAATATACTTTATTTAACTTTTTGTCAAAAACTTCCTTTTGGCACTGTTGCAAAAACCTGTGTCTGTCATTTGTATTTTCTAAAATAAAAGAGTATTTTCAGTAGTTTATACAATG
>JANQMV010000027.1 GCA_028279865.1 Candidatus Altimarinota bacterium
CCGTAGGTCAATTCTAAAATAACGGTAGGCCTGTCCGCCTCAGGCGGATTACTTATACTGCGGTGGGGGAATTCTAGGGGAAGAGATAAATATCATAGAAAAAATCTTCAAGGAGCAGCGATCGCTGCTTCTTTGCTTTTGAGTCAAAATAAAAATCAAATTGACTTTTTCTTTTAAATCAATAAAATTCATTTGAATAATTATCCTTTAAGCTTTTTTGAAAGTGTTAAAAATCAGATTACAAAGAACGGGAAGACGCAACGCACCAGCATATCGATTAGTCGTAGCAGAACACACTGCCCCTATTCAAGGTAAATTTGTGGAAATCGTTGGTAATTATATTCCGACAAAACATAACTACAGATTGGAAATCAAACAAGATCGTGTTACTCACTGGATTTCGGTTGGAGCACAACCATCGCAGACAGTTGCCAGATTGTGCATTAAAGAAGGAATGAAAGAGCTTGAAAAATTTGTCCAAAAAAGGGTAATGAAACCATCAAAAGCTGAACAACAAGCTGCAGAAGAAGCTAAGAAAAAAGCAGAGGAAGAAACAGCAGCTAAGGAAGCCGCTGAAGCAGAAAAAACAGCTACAGAGGAAGCTACAGAAGCTGAAGGTGAAACAGAAAAGAAAACTCCGGAAGAAGATGCACCTGCAAAAGAAGAAGAAAAGAAAGCTGAACCGGAAGAAACCAAAGAAGAAAAACCCACTGAAGAAAAAAAATAATAAATGTCACTTTGAGGAATTCTCCTTTCAAAAATATAATATAATAGTGAATAACGCAGAATCTTTCTAAACTCTAAGTTCTAAACCCTAAACACTATTTTTATGACTGACGAAAAAGATATTTCACTTGACTTTATCCGCTACGTGATGAGCAATCTAGTCGAATATCCGGAAGCTCTTGTAATTGAAAAAAATATTGATGAAATCGGCACACTAATTAATCTCCAATCTCATAAGGACGATATGGGGCGTATTATTGGTAAAAATGGACAAACTATTAAATCAATTCGTACATTACTCAGAGTTATTGGAAAAAGAGAAAACCAAAAAATAAACCTCAAAATCTTAGAACCAGTGGAATAATTTTATTAGTTTGCATCAATTATGGGAACAGAAGATTTACTTACACGATCAGCCAGTTATAACCTCGTTGACATTATTAATATGGGAGTTGCCCTAGCAATTTTGGTAGCGGGACTGCTTTCGGTTTTTTATATTTTTTACGGAGGACTATCTTTTATTTTGGCAGCCGGTGATGAAGCCAAGATCAAACAAGCCGTACACACAATTCGTTATGCAATTATTGGTTTGGTTGTAACTATTTTTGCTGTCACATTTATCGCAATTGTCGGGAATATTTTTGGTTTTAACTTAGTGAGCTATATTACCTGGGATAAAATCGGAGAAATGATTCAAGCCATCATGAACACCTTGACGGGGCAGGCTGGCAGAACCCTTCCGGGACAAGGCACATTGCAATAGTAATTTTCAATTGCCGGTTTTCAACTTCCAAATACAATATTAGAAATTGTGCTGCTTGCTTATTGAAAAATTTGTATCTCTATTCCCATATTCAGCATAAGCCAACATTTTAAATAATGAAAGATGACTACAATCAATTTTTCAAAATTAGAAAGAAATAAGTTTATTTCTATTAAGAAAGAGCAATTCATTGAATCTGTTAATCATTTTGCTCCAAACCAAAAATTTACTGAAATGTATAACTCAATAGATTGGGAACTTTTTGGAACTACTGATTTTCAATTATTTATTGGTGACCTAGTGTCTGATATCCCATTGTTAATAGATAGCAAGAACCTTCTTGTTGTAGGAGATATAAAGACTCCTTGGTTATCAAACATTGAAGAAGGAGGAGCCCTAATTGTTATCGGAAACATAGAATGTGATTATTATAACCATTGTTGGGAAAGAGTAGGATTGTTAAGCGGTAATTTTGTGGTAAATAAATTCATTGTCAATGCTTTTCAGGACTCCAGTTTATTCGTTCTTGGTGATTTAAAAACTGAATTTTATTACGGAAATGGAATTTGGATTACGGTTGCTGGTAATGTAGAAATAGAATATGGCATAGGATACTGTTTGGATTTGAATGATCCTAAAAAAGTATTTAGACCTAAAAACAACAAAACAAAATCTTTAGCCTATTTGAACTGGACTGAAAAAAAGGATGTTCATGATTGCATAGAACTGATTCGACACGAATTCCCTAATATGGAATACAAAACATATAAAGTAGAATTAAAATCCAATAAGGAATAGGCAAAACTATTTAGAACAAAGAAGGAAGGTAGCACCTAAAAGAAAGAATTAATGAACGATCTGAAAGAATTTAAAATGTTGCTTGAAAAAGCAAGGAATGATAAAAATGAACAATCACCGTTCGTTTGGAAAATCAAAATTAATCCCCCAAGGTATTCATCGCAGCCAACTCTAAATTTTGCCAATCATAAGAAAATTTATAATTTTCTAAAGCACGAACTAAAGCGGCATAAAAAAGCCACTTATTATCTTCATCATGCAGAAAAGCATTGCCGCTTTCTGTGATAGGAGTGTAATCCTTTAAAACAGGATCACTTTTGACGACAGGAATTACACCATAAGAAAGAGCGTTTTTTAGTTCAACGGCATTTTGACTGTTGTTTTCAAAAATTAAACTTATATTTGAAGCAGCATAAATCTTACGTCGCGAAAGCTCATCATTAAGCATGATTTTCATTTTTTTAGGATATTTTGTCTCAAATTGAGCAAAGGTTTTTTGATACTCCGCACTACCCACACCTAGAACCAAAAGCTGCAAATCCAAAGCCAAAATTCAGTCCAAAACATCCTTTACTAAACCTGCTCCGTTCTTATCTGTTAATTCGCAAGTGATACACACCACAGGTTTTTTCTTATCAACAGGAAGCCCCAGTTCTTTTTGCAAAAACAGCTTATTTTGAACTTTGTTTTTTATCGTGTTTTTGCTATATTTTTGATAAATTTTGTTATCATAAGCTGGTGTAAGGAGGTCGTTTCACATATTTGTTTTTGTTAAAAATTAGTATCAAGTTATTATAGCAAAAAATTGACAAAAGTAAATAATATATCTATTGACATTTCGCTTAAATAAGTCTTTTTATATAATTTAACAATATGGAAAAGTTATTCTTAATAGACGGGAATCATCTTGTACACCGCTCTTTTTATGCTATTCGTCCGCTTTTTACCAAATCGGGAGAACAAACCAATGCAATTTTTGGTTTCTTTTCCATTATTTTAAATTTAATTGAAAAAGAACATCCCAAATACCTCGCCGTTACTTTTGATGAAAAAGCGCCAACCTTCAGGCATGAAGAACATGCTGAATACAAAGCAAAAAGAGTGAAAGCGCCGGATGAATTATACGAGCAAATACCAAAGATCAAGACAGTTTTAAGTGCTTTTGATATACCTTTTTATTCTAAGGAAGGTTTCGAAGCAGATGATTTACTGGGAACTTTTGCCAGACAAGCCAATGAACAAGACATTCAAACTTACATCATTACAGGCGACCATGATGCGTTACAGCTTGTCGATGATGACAAAACATTTGTAGTTTTTCCACACAAAGGTTACCGAGAACCAATTATTTTTAATGAAGAAAAAGTTTATGAAAAGTTTGGTGTCACACCAAAACAGATGATTGATTATAAAGGAATCTGTGGAGATGCGTCAGACAACCTCAAAGGAGTACAAGGGATAGGACCAAAAGGAGCGCAGAGGCTTTTACAAAAGTACGGTACGGTTGAAGGAGTTTACCAGCATCTTGATGAAATCAAGGGCAAAGAGAAGGAAAAACTTGTGGCTGATGAATACGCAGCACATCAATGCAAACAATTAGCCACCATCATCACTGACGTTCCTGTTGAGCTTGAAATTGAGGAGTGCCATTTGCATAAATTTGATTTTGAAAAACTTTCTGAAACTTTGGATAAATTTGAGTTATTTTCTATTAAAAACAGAGTCAAAAGAATCGTTGAACCAAAAGATCCTCCCCAGAAAAAAACAGAAAAGCCTGAAACAGAACAAATGGCGATGTTTTAAGACTCCGACTTTCCAATACATAAAATGAGAAAAATAAATCCAAAACAGCACTCGGCAGAACATATTTTGGCAAGTGTTTTTAATGAACTTTTTAAGGCGAGAATCACAGATACCAGATTCAAGGATAAAAAAGTTCGATGCGATTTTCATTTAAATTTAAACTCACCTTTGGAAGAAGTAATTCAAAAAGCAGAAGAAGAGACAAATAAAATCATTGCGAAAAACCTTCCTGTAACTTATGAGGAAGGCAAAAGGGAAAAACTAGTTGATAAGTATTCTCTTCATCGTGTCCCCAAAGAAATTAAAAATATTCGATTAGTCAAAATTGGAGAAGAGATCGTAACACCTTGCAGGGGCGAGCATGTTTCAAACACAAACGAAATTGGAAAAATTAAAATACGAACCTTTAATCAAATAAAACCTGACGTGATTCGCCTAACATTTGTTCTTGAAAATTAGTCTCCTCCTTTTAATCAGCGTTAATATCAATCACATCTCCCATAAAATGTGGTTCTGAATTAAAGAAGACATTCAGGAAAGCTTTGACGTTAGCAAGTTTTTCTCTTTGTGCAAAGTAAACTGCTTTGATATAAGGTTGGCGATCAGCAATTACACCGGCACATTCAATCCCTACTTTTTCACATAAATACACTGCACGTGGCAGATGGAATTCTTGCGTGACAATCAGAGCATCTTGAACTAGGAAAATATTCTTCGCCCGATAAACACTGTCATATGTATCAAAACCAGCGTAGTCTAAATAGATGACTTCTTCCGGAATGCCTTTTTTCATAAGGAAATTTTTAACCGGCACGACTTCATTGTAATATTGGCTACTGTTATCTCCTGAAACCAAGATTTTTTCAACCTTTTCACTTTCCCATAAAGCTGCTGCTGTTAGGGCACGATCCTTGAGAATATCGCTTAAATTTTTATTAGGCAAAACTCTCGCCCCAAGCACAATCGCCACATTTGCCTCCGGTGCATCTTCTTTTTCATAAACCTTCTCTTGAGCATAAATCTGAATTCCCAGATTAATTGCTAAAACCACAAGCAAAACAAACATACTCACGATAATGAAAGTAATGATAAAAACTTTGCAGTAGAAATATAGTTTTTGGAGGAAAGTCATAAGATTAATATTTACAAGCTCTGTCATTTCGAACGAAGTACTTTAATACGTAGTCGAGAAATCCCTTTAAGTCATTTTTCAAACAAATCATCTCTCAACGTCAAGGGATCTCTCCATGCTCCCGCTTTGCGGGATTAGTCGAGATGACATAAAAACTAACTATGAAACTTCTTATGTACTTCCTTCAATCTCTTGTTCGTCAAATGTGTATAAATCTGCGTGGTTGTAATACTCGAATGTCCGAGCATCTCTTGCACACTTCTGATATCTGCTCCATTTTGAAGAAGTTGAGTTGCAAAAGAATGGCGCATCGTATGAGGCGTAACTTTTTTCACAATTCCCGCAAGCCTTCTGTATTTTGCAACAACCGCTTCAATCGTATCTCTCTGCAGTCTACGTGATTCACCACCATCTAAATCTACCTTATTTTTGGAACGACGTGAATAAGAAATAAAAAGCGGATCATAGTTATCTTCCCGTAATTTGAGATATTGACTAATCCAATTTTCGGCTCGTTCGGATAAGAAAACAATGCGCATCTTATGCCCCTTTCCACGGACTGACAACTCTCGCACAACGTCATTCCCGCGAAGGCGGGAATCTACTTGATCACGATTCAGTGCGCAAAGTTCAGACACACGCAAGCCTGTCGAATAAAGACATTCTAAAATCGCCCGATCACGCAAACCGATTTCTTTACTTGTATCGACTTGTTGCATAATCGTTTCGACTTCTTCACGCGTTAAAAAATCCACAGTTCTTTCAGGAATTTTCGCCAGTTCTATTTTTTCGGCTGACAACGTATCGATGTCATTTTTTTGTAAATATTTAAGAAAGGCTCGTAGGGCTATAATGTGATAGCTTTGTGTCTTTTTCCCCAACGTTTTCCCTTTCACTTCCATGCGATTTAAGTGCAATCTGTATTTTTGAACCAATGCATAGTTAATCTTTGAAGGTGAAATATCTCCAGCAAATTCAAGAAAACGCCCCAAATAATGACGATAGTTTTCTAGCGTTTTATTGGATTGATTTTTATCAACCTCCGCATGCACCAAAAATTGTTCGATTAAATCAGAAAGGTTCATATAATAAATAATGCCTTATAATGCGTCATCTCGACCGACCCCGCATTGCGGGGGGAGTGGAGAAATCTTAAAGCTCCAATGCCAAGTCTCTCCACTCAGGATTATCCTTCTCAATCAGAAAAACCTTCTTCTCTCTTCTCCACTTTTTTACTTGCTTTTCTCTCTCAATCGCATCAATTATTAAATCATACTCTTCAAAATAAACTAGCTTATTTACAAAATACTTTTTTGTAAAATCAGATCCTGTTTTTGATTTATGTTGTTCATTCCTCTTTCGCAAATCGCTTGTAACTCCTACATATAAAACCCCATTTAGTTTGCTCGCTGTTATATAAAAATATCCTTTCTTTTTCATAATGTTTTTCTTTGCGTCATCTCGAGCGCAGTCGAGAGATCTTAAGGATAAATTGTCAGGACTAAGATTTCTCCACTCCCCCCGCAATGCGGGGTCGGTCGAAATGACGCATGACTACTTGTTGTTCTAAATCCTGTTTCTTACTATACTCAGTTTGTCTAAAAACTGAAAATTTGCCTAAGCGTATTTTAATCAAAGGCGTTCCATTTGACCAGGTGAATCGAGCAGAAGCATGTGATTTGATTTTGGATTATTTAAAGAAAGAAAAGCAGTATTTTGTCACTACCCCGAATCCTGAATTTATTGTAGAAACAATGAAGAATAGTGACTTTAAAAAGGTTTTAGAAAAAGCTGATTTATCAGTCGCAGATGGGATTGGGATTCTCTGGGCTTCGACTTATCTTTCGAAACTAGAGCAGGCGAAGTCACGTGACTTCGCCTGCTCTAGGGCTTTTTATACTTTATTACAAACACTTTTCACTCCAAAGAAAATCAGAAAAATCCTACCCGAGCGCGTCTGTGGAAGTGATTTGTTTTTGGATTTATGTGAAAAAAGTTCATCCAAAATCTTTTTGCTCGGAGCAGCGCCAGGTGTTGCCGAGCAAACAAAATATGTCTTGGAGAAAAAATTTCCTAGCGTAAAAATCGTCGGAACGCATGCAGGAACTCCTCAGGAAAAAGATGAAAAAGTCATCAATAATATGATTAATGATTCTGGTGCCGAACTGCTTTTTGTCGCTTATGGATCACCGAGACAAGAAATGTGGATTGATCGAAATTTAAGCAAAATGCCAAAAGTAAAAGTCGCAATGGGAATCGGTGGAAGTTTTGATTTTGTCGCAGGAGTACAAAAAAGAGCCCCAGCTTTATTCCGCAAACTCGGCCTCGAATGGCTCTGGCGTCTCATTCGTGAACCAAAAAGATTTAAGAGGATTTGGAATGCCACGGGAGTTTTTGTGGGAAAAATTGTAAAAAATAAGTATGATTGAACCTGCGTTTTACAACATAAAAGAAATAGAAAAAATAGGAATTTCTGAGAGAGAAATAAGATCAGCTGCACACATCTTGAACGGAGCTATGGGACAAGAATGGATTAAGCAACAAGAAAAAATCTCAAAAAAATATGAAGATGGATCCATTAGCAAAGCTTTAAATAGACACCCTGTCCACAAATTACTAGTTGATGGAACAGTTCAAAGCGTTATTAAGCTAGTAGAATTAACAAAATGCTTAGAGCTATTTTCACAAGAGAAAAGTATTGCTAATTATCTACAACGGCTGAGATCGCACCGAGAAGCAAAACAAACTATATTTGAACTTATGACCGCAAAAGCATTTAGCGAATTAAGCTTTAAAGTAGAAGGTTTGCAAATGTTAAATGTAGAAAATAATCCTGTTGAAATTGTTGCTTCAGAATCTGGAGTTCAATTTTGGGTAGAGTGTAAATCCACTGAATCACTAAAATTCCCTGAAAATATAAGAAAAAAGATCATTCGCAAAATTAACAAAGAGATACCAAAAAATATAGCAATCCACTTAAAAATATTAAAAGAACTAAATACACGGGAAGAAAAAGAAGTAATCTACAAAGTTATAAAGAAAATCAATGAAATACCACAAATGGACCTAAACAACGGTAGCCATAAATTCATAAATGATTTATGTGAGATGCAATTTATTAAATATGAAGACGCACTCGCCGATCAAATTATTGAATTATTTCATAGAATCAGCAGTGACAATACCGAAATGCTGGCAACGGGATTTGCTCCATCATCCTCAAGCAACAGCGACGCACCTGACACAAAAAAAGACCTCGAAAAAGTAAAAAAAGAAAAGATTATTGCAGTAGAAACTGCTTATGAATTAGAAAAAAAATCAGCAAAACTTGAGACGTTAGTCAAAAAAATCAGACTAGCTGTCAAACAACAAAAATGCCTACTCGATAATAATGATGAAGTTATTATATTGTTAGATAAAAATAATTTTCCTAAAGACCTTTTCGGAGACGGAAAATTGAAACAATCTATAAAGGTAAGTACAAAGCATTATCCATTCTTTGCGTAGATATCATAATCAACAAAGAAAAAGGAGACGTTACTGCATCTTTTACCGAGTTTGTCGTTAGTGATGAATTAAAAAAAAGAGGTAGATATTTGAAGATTAATAGCTGACACTAAATACTCGTTTTATCCTTAAGGATTTTTCCTGTATCTTTTTCCTATTCAAGATTTAACGAGTTTTTAATTTTTCGCAATTAACATTGAAGGCGAGGTTACGTAACTTCGCCTTCGGTTTCTCATATTTAATTTATGCACCGCAACTCCCAAAAACGCTTTTACGGAAACGGATATACATATTTTATAACCGCAAAAACACATCAAAGTTTTGCATATTTCAAAGAAAAAATATTTTGTGAATTGTTTATTAAAGAATTGAAATTGTGCAAACAACTGAAAAAATTTGATTTGTTTGCATTTTGTTTAAATTACGATCATTTTCATTTGGTATTAAAGCCGAACGAAAAAAATAATATTTCGGAGATAATGCGTTCATTGAAAACAAATTATTCAAGAAATGCAAATCGAATTATTGAAAACGTTGATTCGAAGGCGACGTCACGTGACGTCGCCTTCGACAATCATACAAAATATTTACAATCATTACGCAAACAATTCCTCCAAAAACACGGACAAAACCAATTACAAATTCCAAAATTCAAATGGCAAAAATCATTTCATGACCACATCATTCGCAATCAAAAAGACTTTGACCATCATTGTCATTACACCGCATATAATTTTCTCAAACATGAATTGCCAGAAAACTGGAAATATACATCATTGAATTATCCTGAGACAATTGATGTACATTAAGAAGGCAATGTGACGTCACATCGCCTTCGGTCGCTTCAATTAATTTCTTATATCTTTTTCCTATTCAACAGTGTAGGCTTGCTTCACTTTAAAAAACATTATGCTCCTGAGGCGCATTAAAGGACATAATAGATAACAACTTTAACTAATGACAGACACGACAAAGAAGATCAAATTTGAAGATCTCGGACTTTCAGAGAGAGTGTTAGGCGCCATCTACAAAAAAGGATTTGAAGAACCATCGCCCGTCCAAGCCCTCACAATCCCTGTGATGCTTCGCGACGACACAAACATCATGGCACAAGCGCAAACAGGTACAGGTAAGACCGCTGCTTTTGGACTGCCTTTGATTGAACTAATTAATACGAAAGAAAAAAACGTCCAAGCCCTCATCCTCGCTCCGACCAGAGAACTGGCTATCCAAGTTTCCGATGAGATTCATTCATTGAAAGGAAAATCAGATTTAAAAGTAATTCCCGTTTACGGAGGACAATCCATCGACCAACAATTAAGACGTTTGAAAAAAGGCGTGCATATTGTTGTGGGAACTCCGGGAAGAGTGATTGATCATTTGAAAAGAAAAACTCTGAACTTAAAAGACATCGACCACCTCGTCCTTGATGAAGCCGACGAAATGCTCAATATGGGATTCATCGATGAGATGGAAGAGATTATGAAATATACGAACGAGAACAAAAGAACACTCCTCTTCTCCGCAACCATGCCTGCCAAAATCAAAAGCCTGGCAAGTAAATACATGGGTAAATACGAAGTACTCAAAGTAAAAAAACAAACTCTAGCAACGAACCTCACAGAACAAATTTATTACGAAGTAAAAGTCAGTGATAAGTTTGAAGCACTGAGCAGGATTATTGACATTGAAGAAGATTTTTATGGACTGGTTTTCTGTAAAACCAAAAATGATGTGGATAATGTCGCAACACATTTAGCAGAAAGAGGATACGACACAGGCGCTATCCACGGAGACATTGCCCAAAATCAGAGAGAAAAGATTCTGGGACAATTTAAGAAAAAGAGAATTAACGTACTTGTTGCGACTGATGTCGCAGCTCGTGGAATCGACGTGAATAATTTAACTCATGTGATTAATTATTCTATTCCACACGATCCCGAAGCTTACGTACACAGAATCGGACGAACAGGTAGAGCAGGCAATCAAGGAACTGCAATTACATTTATAACCCCCAGAGAGTACAAAAAACTCATGTTCATCCAACGTGTAGCCAAGACCGATATCAAGAAATCTAAAGTCCCAAACGTAAAAGAAATCATCGCAACGAAGAAAAAAATGATTAATGAAGACTTGATTGCCATGAACGCCGGGGAAGTGAAAGACGTGTATTTCGATTGGGCAAAAAAGCTTCTGGAATTTAATAACCCAACACAAATTTTGGGGAATTTACTTTCGTACTGTTTTGATGAAGAACTCGATCCAAACATTTATAACGAAATCCAAGAACTATCGGGCAAAAAAGAAAAAGGTCGAGATAAAGGCAGAGCTATCGATGTCGACGGAAAATCTAGGTTATTCGTCGCACTTGGAAGAAAAGACAAAATGCACGCAGGAAAACTTGTGCAGTTTATTATCCAAAACACAGGTGTAAAAAATAAGAAAATCCAACAAGTCGAAGTCTACGATAAATTTTCTTTCATCACCGTGCCATTCAAAGAAGCCGAAATCATCCTCAACAGATTCCAAAGAAAAGCCAAGAATAGAAAATCACTGGTCGTCAGAGCAAAAGCAAAATAGATTAAGATTTCTCCACTTCGGTCGAAATGACGCAATACTTTTGGTTACAAAAGTACATAGAAAAACAATTTAAACAAACTACTTTTATACACCACATTTAATTTCATATAAAGCCAAAATTTTTCTGAACTTTTTGTATTGACATCTGGCTTATTAAAGCCTAAATTCCCTTTCCACGGATTCATGATATGGATCATTTTTTTGGTGCGCAATGATACCAATCTGATCGTGGAAAATCATTTCTTTTTTATAAAGAAATCAGATCCTTAACAGACAGGCAAAAGAATTTGTGAAGTACACCACACAGTCTTTCCATCTGTGGAACTTTGTGTGGTGTATTTCACGCCAACTAACTATTAATTTTTTAAAGAGGATGAAAAAGGAAAAAACTAATGATCGTTGATGCAAAAAAAAGACTATTCGTATTCGCTGCTTTTGTTGAAAGAAATAGCCTACTACTTGCTTTCAGTACAATTATTGCAAATATTTGGGCTAATGTAGACCTGAACTCATACCAGCACTTGCTGCATCTTGAACTTTTTAAGAATAACTGGATAGGAATACCACATGGTGGACATAAGGTAATCAACCTCCATTACGCTGCCGAATCTATCGGAATGTCCCTATTTTTTGCATTGGGGGCAGTAGAAGTAAGGCGTTTTATTCTTAGGCTGATGGAGGAGGATGAAAACTGGCTAAAAAAATTAAGCCTCCCACTTTTTGGAACTCTCGGTGGAGTCTGCGGACCAATCTGTGTCTACTTTTTCCTCGCAGTTTCAGTGGGCAAAGTAACACTGCTTTCTGCTGGTTGGGCAATCCCAACTGCAACTGACATGGCCTTCAGCTATATGTTTGCAAAAATCATATTTAGAAAAGATCATCCTGCTATTTGCTTTCTTTTATTATTGGCACTACTGGATGATGTTATTGGGCTTTGCATTATCGCTGTGTTCCTACCTCAAGGTCCAGTGAATTACTCGTGGCTCCTGCTGATTATTCCTGCAATTGCTTTAGGCTTATTCTTCAGATATTTGAAAATATGGAGATTCTGGCCTTACGTTTTCATTGCTGGTCCGATTTCTTGGCTTGGCATGGCCTTGGCAGGACTTCATCCTGCATTGGGACTTTTACCGATCGTTCCCATTATTCCAAGCTGGAGATGTAAACTTGCAAAAAAATACATTGAGCAAGGAAAAGATCCTCTGACCATCTTTGAACACAAAATAAAATGGCCGGTACAAATTGCATTAGGGCTTTTTGGATTGGTTGCATCAGGAGTCTGTATTAATTTGGACGGAGCTGAAATAGCCATGATTGTAGAAGGAGCTTTACTCTTTGGTAAACCATTAGGGATTGTGCTGTTCACATACATTGGAATGAGATTGATAAAAACTGATCTTCCAACCGGCATGAAAATTAACGATCTTTGGATTGTTGGTTTTCTGGCAAGTATTGGATTCACTGTTGCTTTGTTTATGGCAGGTGCCTCATACAAAGCTGGACTCACACAGGGCGCACTAAAATTAGGCGCATTAATCAGCATCTTTAATGGTGTGATTGCCCTCGGGATTGCGAAATGTTTTGTGAAAACCAAAAAGCCTATTCTTAAAACCTCTTAAATAAGAACTCCCCCCATACCTCTGTTTATACAGAGGTGTGGGGAGAACTCAAAAATAATTACAATTCTTTTCGCCTGTCTGTCTCTTTTTTTGTATGCTAAATTAAGTTTACTTAATTTTCTGCAACAAAACTTTAAAAATAACAAAATGCGCATACTTCAATTTCTCGCTTTTATACTCGTTTTTTTTAGTATCTATGGCTCCACCAATGCTTATGTCATCTGGAGAATTAATAATCTCTTAGGCAATAAGTTTACCAAACTAACCCTCCTTCTTGTTCTTTTCGCAACCAGTTCGTACATCCTTGGTGTTCTTGCAGAACGTCTTTCCCATAATATTCTGACACGCTCTTTTTACGCAATTACCGCAACTTGGATGGGAGTTTTGCTACTACTTTTTTCCGCACTCCTGATCTTTGAAATAATTAATTACTTTTATAAACTTCCCCCCAAAACAAGCCTCTACAGTATTCTTTTCATAGTTGGTGCACTTTCCGCTTACTCAATTTTCAATGCACTGAATGTCAAAATAAAAGAAGTCACTATACCAATTCAGAATTTAGAAAAAGAAGTTAGGATTGTTCAGCTCACCGATCTACATGTCGGCACGATTAAGAACTCAAAATTCTTAGATGAAATTGTGACTAAAACCAATTCGTTAAATCCGGATTTTGTTGCAATTACGGGAGATTTAGTTGATGGATCAGGGCCACTGCGCCCGGGGACTTATGAGAAACTGAATGAGATTGAAGCTGAAACATATTTTGTCACAGGCAACCATGAGATTTACGAACAAGTCAGCAGCGTTTTAAAAATTTTTGAAGACATTGATGCCAAAATTTTAATGAACGAAAATGTTGAAACAAAGGGTATTCAAGTCATTGGTTTAAATTTCACCGAAAGAAATAAAGAAACCGAGCAAGCCTTCACAACAATCAAGATTGATCCTGAAAAACCGTCTGTGCTTCTCGCACATAACCCAAATGCCATTTACGTTGCAAGCAAAAAAGGGATTGATTTACAACTAGCCGGACACACTCATAATGGACAGATCATACCGTTTAACCTTTTGGTCAAACTTTTTTATCCATACATTCAAGGACTCTATAATCATGAAGGAAGCTACCTTTATGTCTCACCAGGAACAAGCACTTGGGGCCCACCCATGCGTCTTGGCTCAAATAATGAAATCACATTACTCAGACTTGTTCCACAAAATTAAACCATTTTACAAAACGCACACACCACATAAATGCGGTGGTTTTTCTTCTAAAAAAATCCCCTTCCGGGAATTAAAAAACTCCCAAACAACTAACTTATAAAACCTTCTCATACTCCTCCACCATCCTCTCCAAACTAAATTTATCTTTAGCTAATTTGTGACCAGATTTTGCTATTTTTTGAGCAAACTTTTGATTTACAAAAAGTTTTTCACAAGCATCTACGATTGCCTCAACATTTCGTGCCAGGATGATTAATCCGTCCTTCCCATCTTCCATAAAATTACTGACTCCACAAACATCTGTCACAATCACCGGCTTCTGGCAAGCCATCGCTTCCGCTGAAGACAAACCAAAAGGATCATGCTCTGAAGAAGGCAAAATAAAATAATCAATTGAATGTAAAAAGTACTTAATTTCTTCATGTTCCAACTTGCCTAAAAATGTTACAGGTAAATCTTTTGCAAAAAATTTAAATTCTTTTTCATGTGGACCTTCGCCTACAATAAAGACTTCTAAGTTCTTCTCTTTTTTTACCAACTCACGTAACGCTCCTATAAAATAATCAACCCCCTTATCATGATACAAACGTGTAATTAAACCGACTCGTTTCTTCTTTCTTATTTTAGGCAAATTTACTTTTTGCCAATCTTTTAATGCTTGAGTATCTACTTTTTCCAGAGCCTCAAAATCAACACCATTCAAAATAAAATTAATCTGTTTCTTAGAAATACCCAATTCCACTAATTGATTTTCCGTCACCTGAGACACAGAAATAATTCTCGCAAACTTGCTAAAAAACCGATACAAAAACAAAAAGGGATTTTTAGCCAACCAATCACCTATTCTTGAATGCTCAACCCAAACTGAACGAATCCCAAAAAGTATCAACCAAGGAGTAAGAAAAAGCTTTTCATTCAAAGAAAGCATATACACCAGATCAACTTTATATTTAAATCTGGCTAGCCATGCCAAACGAAAGAAATTCAAAATAATGAATGGAAACGTCAGCAAAAATAAAACAAAAGATTTTGAACTGACCAAAGCCCTTCCTCCCCAAAATTTTCTGACAGAAAAACCTCTCTTCTCAAACTCAGGCAAAAGCACTTCGCAACTACCGACAAACTCAAGCTCATAAGTTTTTTTTCTAAGTTTTTCAGCTAATAAAAGAGTATGAATTTCTTCACCACTAAAAACAGCTTCATAAGGGAAACGTGTGATGAGAATTTTTTTATTCATAGCACTTGTCTTTTTTGATTTTTAAAAATTTTCTTGATAGAATCAAAATGGTTTTTTCTCAAACTAAAATCACTTTAACACTTATGTCTAAGCATATAAAGCAAATCTCTCGCACAGTAAAAACTCTCCAAATTTCGGATAAATTTGTTTTAGTTGGAGGGCTTCTTCTGATTATCGGACTTTTTTTACCCTGGTTTTCAATCAATTTGAGCGATCTCTACCTTGACGATACCCAATCAACCAATGCCTTCACGGGATTAACTTACATTATCGGCTATCTTTGTTACATATTTACACTTACCTCCTTAAACACTGTAAACAAAAAAATTGCCATACTCACCTCTATACTTACCTTATTGCTTTTTTTAATAAGCATTTCCTTTGGTCTTTCAAATCGCGAAACAATCTTTTTCGAAAAGTTATTTTCAATTTTCATTTTCCTTATTGTTAGTGTCGCAACCTTGTTTATTGTCAACAATGTTAAGTTCGTTCAAAGAATCAAAAAAAATGTCATCAATCTTTTTGTCGGAGTGGAGAACTTAATTTTAATTTTTGTCGCTTCGATGATATATCACAAACAAGCACTCGAATACACTAGTGCAAATACCAACTTTGGACTTTATTTAAGCTTGATTGGAGCAGGCATAATTTTTTATGGAGGATTTTTACAAATGAAATTGAACAAAAAAAATATAACCAAAGAAGCCTTTGCCACACAAAGTGAATCATTGCATAGCGGTGTTAATTTAAAACCGGATTTAAACATTGACAAGTCTGAGGAAAACAACAATAATGAGCAAGCAAAAAAGGAAAACTCTCAACTTTCTTTTGGAGACTACGAATAATTCTTAGACGTAAAAATGGAACAAACCGAGCAACTCACAGACGAAACAATACAAAATGCAATCAGAAAAGTGACAGAAAAACCTGCACCAGAAGCCATCAAAACAGACAACCAAGCAATTGTTTTTTACTGCAAAGATTGTAAAGAACTTGTCTCTGCCAAAAAACAAGGTAAGTCTCTAACATTCACTTGCCCTCAATGTTCTCGCAACAATATCGCTATTGGAACACAAAAAAGCATTGAAAGTTATTACCACCTCGACAAATAAAAACAAAAAACGCAATTTACATTAATGTAAATATATATTTTATATTAATTCTTTATTATGAATATAACACTTTTTTTGTGCCTCCTCCTTTTTTCATTAGTATTTTTCTCAGCCTGCTC
>JANQMV010000029.1 GCA_028279865.1 Candidatus Altimarinota bacterium
ATCCGGATCAACCTCCAGAAGGACACTGCCAGAATCAACACTGAGCTGGAGAGACTGTTGGACATCAATGTTAAGCTTGACCTGTTGATAAACCTCTTCCAGGATAATCGTCCCGGTTCCTTGTTCAATCAAGCCACCGAAATCATTATAAATTTTGATTGGTAATAAATAAGAACCAGTCACTGAAGGATGATGAATCCTCAAATTGTTAATCTCCAACTCCAACATGTCATTACTAACGACACTACCTGAAGAAATAACGGAAGTAATCATCTTATTAACCCTATCAATCGAATCACTTGATCCGGTTATCCCGCCAC
This sequence comes from Candidatus Altimarinota bacterium, assembly GCA_028279865.1. Taxonomy (GTDB): domain Bacteria; phylum Patescibacteriota; class Gracilibacteria; order JANQMV01; family JANQMV01; genus JANQMV01. The sequence goes on from JANQMV010000029.1 coordinate 321, forward strand.
CTTGATCATTTAGTTCAATATCGTCCTCAGTCATCCAAGGAGAAAAAATAAAATTATCGTCAAAGTCCACTGTAATGTAACCATTCGTTGGAACCGCTAAAGTGTTTGGGTAATAAATTTTATAATCTGAATTATTATTTACTCCTGGATCAGAGGCATAGATAGAGCCTTCTTGTCCGTTGACCGTGTCATAGGTGAAGGTGATCGCATCGGTTTTTTCTTCATTCCCCGCTAAATCTGTCGCTCTACTACGGATAGTATAAGCATGACCTTCTTCCCAAATCTGTGCATCGTAGTACCATCTTGTAGAAGTTGCATCATCATTACGAGCTGTTGTCATAAGCCAAGTTTCACCTGTCTCTGTAAAACCTGTTCCATTATAATAAAGTCCCGTTGAGGTATCTTTAATACTGATCCTGGTAAAATCAACTCCGCTCGAATCAGTGGATTTTCCGATAATGCGATTAACTTTTTTCAAATCTGCTTTGTTTTGAGGATAGAGAATTTTGGAAACGGGTAGTGATACGTCTACTGTAAATGCAGGCATAAGCCTTGGTCAGAACATTCTTAAAACTTTCCAAGCACCTTCTGCTCCGGAATCATCAATCGCTCTAACTCTCAAGTAATAAGAAGCACTTTCCAGAGGTGGAGAAGTAAACTCAACTCCGGAACGTGGAGCAGCAGAGTATGCAGCTTCTGTAAAATCCACTTCCGGTGAAGAAAAGTCAGCATTATTATCAATTTTAATTTGGTACTTGATCAGATCTCCTCCATCAGGATCAGATAAGTCAAAAGTTACCGTTGGCGTGTTGTGGCTTATTATGCCCAGTTCCGTGACTACACTTGTTGGTAAATCGGGCGCAGAATTATCAACACTGATTGGCGAAGAAATATCGTAAGTTGTAATTCCCAGATTATTCGTAGCTCCGACACGTACAGAGTATTCCACTCCCATATCACTCGGCAAAGTCCAGGTATAACTACCATCATTCATTTCCCCTGTAGCTATCGAAGTCCAAGTATTATTTTTACCAAGTTCGAAAGTGTAAACAGCTCCGGCGTTAGAAGTCACCGCGTCTTCTCGAGATGCCCCAACAATGACTCTATTTCCGTCAAGAGTAACAGAGGAGCCAAAGCTGTCACCTTCTTCTACATCATTAGATTGAAATTTCTGAACTTGATTCCAAGCAGTACCATTATGTTCAAAATAATAGGCTGCTCCCGAATTATTTGCTGTGGTATCCCCATTATGGGCGCCAACTAAAGCACGCTTCCCGTCCACAGCAACAGAAAATCCAAAATTGTCACTTCCTTCAATATCACTAGATTGAAACTTTTGGCTTTGTATCCAGCTACTCCCATTCCATTCAAATGCGTAAACAGATCCGGCATTATTTGCTGCTTCACTCTCACGCATAGCGCCAACAAGGGCTCGCTTACCATCTAACGCTACCGAACGACCAAAAAAATCAGTGGCCTCCGCATCACTAGATTGAAACTTTTGGATTTGCACCCAACTGCTCCCATTCCATTCAAATGCGTAAACAGATCCGGCCATATTTGCTGCGGTACTCTCACGCATAGCACCAACCAAGGCAGAATTTCCGTCAATCGCAACAGACATACCAAAAAAATCAGCCTCTTCTACATCATCAGATTGAAATTTCTGCACCTGATTCCAAGCAGTACCATTATGTTCAAAATAATAAACTACTCACGCATTACTTGCTGGCGTATCTTCTCCAAATGCTCCCACTAAAGCCTTGTTACCATCTAAGGAAACTGATACACCAAACCGATCTCATTCCTCTGCATCATCTGCATAGAGCTTGTCAATTTCATACCATTTGGTACCATCCCATTTGAGGTAATACACAGCCCCGGCATCCAAAAATTCATCATCATCACCACTAGCTCCTACCAAGGCATAATTACCATCTATCGAGACAGAATATCCAAAAAGATCACTTGCTTTTAAAGCATTTGGATGATATTTGTTTAATTCTTCGATCACAAGCGTTCCTGTCGAATAATCAATTTCTATACCTGCCACACCAGAAACACTGTCTGCGGCATTCCAAGTAATTTCTTTTGTTTCTCCTGCAGCCCAAGTGGTTTCGCTGTTGGGCAAAGTGAGTTCAATCTCCGGAACAGGCACATCAATTTGAAAAGTGTTGTCAGAAATATCATACGCAGAATTTCCGGCTAAGTCTGAAGCACTGACTCGTAAGCTGTAATTTGCACTACCACTAGTCGGAGTTGTCCAAGTATATGTTCCATCATTTGCTTCACCTGAAGCGATGCTTGTCCAAGCAACATTTCCACCAAGTTTATAATATTTAAAAGACCCTGCGTCTGTTAGTGTACTATCATCGCCTCCCGATCCGAATATAAACTCATCACCTTCCTTTGACAGTGCATAAGCCTGTTCCATATTGTTAGCACATCCGTCAGGCACAATTACTCCTGTTTGACTCCAAGCACTTCCGCTGTATTCAAAAATGTATATATTCCCTGTATTATAGCAGGCTGGATTATATTTATTACTTCTAGTAGTGATGTAAGCAATATCTCCTTCTAGTTCAGCAGCTAAACCCAAATTACCATTATTTCCCGGTGGAGTTGGATCAATAATTTTTGATGTTTCTAACCAACTACTCCCGTTCCATTCAAAATGATAAAATGCACCATTGTTATTACCAGCACTGTCTTCATGTGGAGCTGATATAATAGCTCTATTTCCTTCCATAACTACAGAAAGACCGAATGAGTCACCTTCTTCAGGATCACTTTGGGTCAAAACTTGTACTTCATTCCAGTTGTTTCCGTCATATTCAAAATAATGTACCGCACCTGCTCATGTACCGCTGGCAACACTATGCGTTGAACCTACAAAAGCGCGATTACCTTCTAAAGCAACAGCAAAACCTGTTGATCCAAATCTACCAATTTCATTCCAGTTGTTACCATCCCATTCATAATGATGCATTTTCCCACCGTCTTTGCTAGAGCCAATTAAAGCACGATTCCCATCTAAGTCTACAGATAAACCAAACAAATAATTATCCGTAATATCATTTGGTTGAAATTTACCGATTTGCTGCCATGTACTTCAGTTCCATTGATAATGATAGACTGCTCCAGTCTCCGCACCATTGAAATCTTCTCGAAATGCACTTACAAGCAGGTTCTCTCCACTCCTCGCGACAGCCTTACCAAACTTGGCACCTGCCTCAGGTGAACTTAATTCAAATTTCTCCATTTCATCCCATGAATCAAGGGGTTCTGTCGTATAGTCTAAACTAATCGCATCAATTCCCGAGCCTGTATCCGACGCACTCCAAGTGATCTCATGCATTTCATTGGCATAAAATGTTTCTCAGCCGTTCGGACTCGTCAAAGTAACCGTCGGCGGAGTTATATCCGCCGCATGGGCTTGAGAAATAAAATCTGTCGGGAGAAATTGAAACATTAAAGCTAAGGTGATTCAATAGCTTAAAGGTTTTTTGGCAAATTGCATGGCATTTTGTTTTTAAAAAATAATTTTATTTTTATTGAGTAAATTTTATTTAAAGACTTTCACCCTCACATTATAGCACATAAATAAGTTTTGTCAAAAGGCTATTCAACAACGATCACACTCTGAAAACTACTCGAATTATTCTTTTCATCAATTAATTCAAGCGAAACAGTATACTCTCCTTTTTGTTTAAAAGTATGCGTCGGAGAATGACTTGTTGAAATAAAGCCGTCCCCAAAGTCCCACTTCCATTTCGCCACTTCTCCCTGAGAACAGCTGGAATCAAATTCTGCAGTAAAAGGAGCGGAGCCTGTTTTGGGAGAATGAGAAAAACAAGCTTGCAACTTTAAAGCGCGCACAAAAATATCACGACTCGTCTCAGCTGTTTTACCGTCATCCGTAATTACTTTTAGCTTAACAGTATAACGCCCCTCTCTATCATAAATTTGCGTCCTCTGAGCATCTCCGTACTCAGCCCCTCCTTTATTGCCAAAATCCCACTCATAAGTCACAATCTCTCCTTTTTTATAAACAGATGTTGAAGCATCAAAATTAACCTTCAAGGGCACAGAACCACTCAAAGGTTCTGCCAATAAAATCGCTTGTAGTTCTCTTGTTTTTGTTTCAATCAGCATACTCGCTTGACCTAATTGTTCGTCACTATCCACCACATTTAAAGTAACATTAAACTGACCTTCTGTTTCAAAAACATGATCAATCTTTTGACCATACTCATCTGCCTCTCCATCTCCATCAAAATCCCATGAATATTCCACAATATTATCATCACTATCCTCAGACTGACTGGCATCAAAATGTACGGCAAAAGGTACCACCCCTTCTAAGCTTTTTTTACCCGGAACCAAAGCAGGATTTGTCACAATTTTTGCAACAGGCGCCGAAAGATCTTCCTGCACTTCAATTTTTACTGAATCACGATTTGTACGTCGATTTTGATCATAAACAGTTAAAGTGGCATCGTAAGTTCCGGCATTTTTATAAGTATAAGAAACAACTCTCCCGTATTGTAAACCGGAATTATCGCCAAAATCCCATTCATAGTCTCGAATCTCTCCGTCCAATGAAGTCGAATCAACTCCGCTAAAAGTTACTTTAAAAGGTGTCACACCTTTATCCGTGGGAGAGACTTTAATCCTTGCTTTCAACTGTGTTTCTGTGTTTTGAACAACTTCAATTTTTTTGGAATAAGTCCGAAAATTGTTGTGAATATCCACAATCCTGAGACCAACATTATAAACACCAATTTGTTCAAAAGTATATTCTGCAGTTGAGATTGTTTCTTTCTGATCATACTGACCATCACCATCAAAATCCCATTCAAAACTGGCGGCAGGCGCATTGCTTCTTTCCAAGCGTGCAGCATCAAAACGCACCTGTAAAGGTGCCGCCCCGCTTTCAGGAGTGGCGGAAAATTCAGCACTTGTAATTTCAATAAATTTTGAAAATTTTCGTTCCTGACCATCTGCCGATTTCACTAACAGTCCGACATTAACATTACCTTCTTGTTCAAAGCGATGTTTAATAGTGGTTTCATCCGTCTCAAATTCATAGTCGTCATCCGCATCAAAATCCCATGCGACTGTCTCAGGACGATAACCTCTGGCAAATAGAGCCTCTACAATGGAAGTAGCGTCAAAATCAATTTCAACCGGAGCAACCAAACCTTTCACATTACTTGGATTAGTCTGAATTTCCAGTTGGTTAAGCGGAATGTTTAGCTTGATTCCATTCACAATTCGCCAAGTTCCAAACCAAATCACCAGAATAAAAACCAAGAAACCCAAAGAAATAAAAAGTTGCTTAAAAACACTTTTCCTTTTCTCTTTCTCCTCTTTTTTAAGCAAGCTGACTCGAAAAACGCTAGTGACAAAAATGATCAGAATAATAAAAGCAACTAAGCCGAAACTACCATTTACAATAAACAATAAAATTTCCTTCAATTGCGCTTCATCAATCCCGAAATTAATAAGCAGTGCGCTATTGTCTCCACCCATTGCAATTACTCCAACCATCAAAACAATAAACACCAGAAAGAGCAAAGCCACTCCTCCCAAAATACCTAGAATAGGCACACCTTTTTTAGGTTTTTGATCTTTGGATGCAGCTGACTGCTTCTTTTGATTTGGCTGAATAAATTGCCTGAAAACCGAATTGGTTTGATTTTTTTGATCGTACTTTGCTCTTTTTTCCTGAATTTGGGTTAAAAAAACACTACCATGTTCTGCATGCTTTGCGATATTTTCACTGTCTTTTTGATTCTTAGCAGACTTCTGAGAAAACTGTTCCGAATTATTTTTGTTTTTATTTTCTTCCATCTTTTTAGAATTTAATTTTTTTATTTTTTTGTGAAAATTAAGCTAGTAATTTCACAATACATATTTTAATTTTTAGAAATCATAAAGTCAATTTTTGTCAACCTATTTCAACCATTCTGGAATATCCTTATCTTCTTGTTTTTTAGAATTATTTTCCTCTCGAGGAATTTCCTTAAACTCTGTTTTTGGCAGACTCTTGTCCTGTTTTTTGCTTACCTCGGCTTGACGGCTTTGATCCTCTCATTTTTTTTGCAATTCCTTTTTATCTTGCTTTTTAGCAGCACTCTTCTCTCCTCAGCCGGTATTTTGACGAATTGGAGATGGTGCGGGTTTTTGGATTTTTTGTTTTGCCTTATCCGAATCTTTTTTTTGTGATTCGGATTTCACCTTTTTAGGCGCATTCGCATCATTTTTCAGAAGCTTAGGACCTGCTCAAGTTTTATTTTGAATCGATTTTTTCTCGGAATGATTCTTTTGCTCAACTGTTTTTACAATTTGCTTATTTTTCTCCTGATCATTTTTTGCCTGCTCTTGCTTTTGGTGAGATGGCTGTTTTTGAACTTTTTTATCTCAAGCTTCTTTTTGAGGCTGAGCCTTAGGCTGCTGCTTCTGTATTTGTTTTGATCAAGCGGATTTCGGTTTGTCTTCTTTTAACCAATCCGGAATGTTACCAGAATTTTGCTCCGCCGTACTTTGCTTAGGAGTTTTCACTTTAGGAGAACTTGTTTGATCTTTTAATTGTTTGGTTAAATTCTTTTCTTCAGTTTTCTCCTCTAGAACCTCCTTTTTCTGATTATTTTTCAAAGTATTTTCATTTTGTAAAACAGGTTTTGGTTCATTTTCAGCCCTTCATTTTTGCTGCTGAAGATCTTGTTTAAGCGGTTTAGGAGAAACCTTGGATTCAGGGGTTACTTGATTTTGTCTTTTTTGCTTCACTCCTCCTGCTCATTCCGATTTTTGAGAAATATTTTTCAACTGAGCAGCTTGTTTCGACTCTGTCACAGCAGAAGGTGACGCAGGTTGCTTTTCAGAAACCTGACTCTGACTTTGTTTGTCAAAAATAGGCGTTTTTTCTTTTTGCTTAGCTTGTTCACCTGCTGGTTCGGCAGAGCTAGGCTGAATCGTAGTTTTCTCCTGTTTTAATTGACTTATCGCTGCCTTATTTTGGGGAGAAGGTGTAACTTCTGCTTTTTCGACCTTTGGTTTGTTTAGTTCTGTTTTTTGTTCAGTAGAATCTCACGGGGAGGACTTTTCTTCTTTCTTTCCTACTACTTGATCCTTCTCTGTACCAGAACTTTGAGTTTGAGCCGGCGTTTTTTGTTGAGCTTGCCTTAACCAAGCAGGCACTTCTTCTGCTTCAGCTTTATCTTTAACTGCTGAACTTGAAGCAGTTTGTGTTTCTTTTTGAGGAATCGTTTGAGCGGAAACATCGGCTTGTTTGGTTTCTGTCTGTGTTTTACTTGGCTGAGGCTGAGGAGGTACTTTGGAAGATTCCGGCTGATAAGCATTTTCTCCACCACCTTCTCCAAAAAGCTTATGCTTTTCCTCTTCAATAAGCTCAGCGAAAGTAAAATCCGGATGCTGGATTTTTAAGTAAATTAAATATCCTCATAAGCCAAAAAGAATTAAAGCGATCAGTCCGCCAATCAAATAAATAAAAATACTCATAACTCCCCAAATCAAAGCACCCATTCCTCACTCTTCTGTAATCTGCTCAGGTGGGGTTTCGTCAACAATAACTGCTCATGTAGAATCAATGACATTTGTACCTGTGCTAACCACCGGTTCTTGAATTTCCAGTGTTTCAATTAAAATTTTATCTTGTTTTTGATTACTCCTACCAACACTGTCTGTCACTTTTAGGGTCACATTATATTCTGCAAGTTCGGGAAAAATATGTTCGGGTGACTGCTCTGTGCTGGATGTACCATCACCAAAATCCCATTCACTCCGATAATCTTTATTTTGTAAATTCGGATCAACGGCAGTCTTGTTTACAAAGACAACCTTCGCTCAATTTATCATATACTCAAAACCTACCAAAGGCTGCTTTGTTTCGAATTTATCATCTTCTCACTGAGCTTCTTTGACAACAATTTTTTGAGTTCTTTGCAGTGTTTCCTCTGTTGAATTTGTTATTTGTAACGTGACTAAATAAGTACCGATTGTATCAAATTTTTGCGTAACTTGTTGTTCTTTTGAATCAAGATCAATCTTACTATCACCATCAAAATCCCATTGATATGTTTCATCCTGTTTTCATTTTCTAATTGAAAAATTAACACTCTCATTTACGAAAATCTCCGTCTTGTCCGCCCATATCTCTGCCTCAATCGAAGGTATTTTTCAAGCGTCATCACCATCAAAAACTATTTCTCTCTGCACAAGACTGCCTTGTCAACTTTGCGTCACAACGGTTAGTTGGGCAGCAATTTTACCCCAAGCTTTTTCATAGTCAGTTTCAAAATTCTCTCCTGTAGAAAAAGAGGGATGATTGATATTATCAATATCGTTAGCAGGATTTCAGTCTCCATTTGAATCAAAGTAAATATTCTTATCAATTCTGTATTCTATAATCTCGCCCGTGGACAAGTTACTCAAAAATGTGACGTTTGCCCTTTCTCAAGCAAGATGAATCTTTTGATCTTCTGGGTTTTGACGTGGCAAATTCAATAATTTTGCTTCCAGAGGACCGGTGACAGTCTCTTTATCAGAGAACATTATCTCATATTCTACAGAGTTTTTCTCTCCGGCTTGATTAACAACAGTTAGCTGAACAGCAATTTCTCACCAACTTTTTTGATATTCTGTTGACCATGCAGAGCCAACCAAGCTGGAAATATCATCCTTGTTGTCAACATCATCTGCAGGATCTCAATTACCATCTGAGTCATAATAAATATTTGCATCAATTTGATACTCTTTTATTTCACCAACAGAGGAAGCCGACATAAATGTAACCGCCGCCGACTCACCCGAAAGGTAAATCTTCCCATCTTCACTGACCGGAGGCAAAGTTTCCAAAACTGCTTTTAAATTTTCAGTTTCATCATCCTCTTCATTGTTACTTACTAAACTTGGCATAATATAGCTTGTACCAACCAATATTTTTACCTTTGAATCAATAATTTTATCTTGTTCGACTAAATTCAAAAGCAGGTCATACTCTCATGCTTTTGCAAAAACATATTCAAAATTACGCCCTGTTTGAGTTTCCAAGATTTCTTCATCTTGCTTAAGTACCCACTTTAGACTACCTTGATTTTTTGAATTTTCCGTGATGCGCACAATTTCACCAATTTTGGCATGTATCAAACCGCTCGCCTGCACAGGCAGAGCTGCTTTTCAAATGATAAAAAGTGTAAATATTCCAATGATAAATGTTAGTTTTTTGAGCATTTTACCTTACATTAAAAGATAATCTTTCCACAAGCGGTCAGCCTGAAATTAAAGGCACTGTCACCTCGACAATAATTAAACCCGGTGCATCTGCTTTAAATGTTGAAATTGCAAGACCTTCCCTTGCCCTCACTTCACCGGGAATAAAATTACCCGAACCTTCTATGATTTTATAGAAAACAGTTTCATTATAAACTTCACCATTCGCTTGTAGAATCTTAGCCTTAATATCAACTGTATCATCTTTTTCAATCAGTCGATCTGGCATTGACAGGCTCAGACTACTCATTAAGTTCGCCGAAGTAATGGAAAGAGATTCTTTCTCTCTAACAATTGAATTTGGCTGATTCAAATTACCGACACGCACAACCCTCTCAACCACATCAGTCGTTGAGAGCTTATCCTTAATCGTTAAGCGTACCTTATATTCTCCCGGCTCAGGATAAATATAAACAGGGTCAATTGTATTGTCTTGGTCATCATCATTATTAATGCCGTTCCCGTCATGATCTTCAGTGATATCAAAATCCCATGAATACCATAAAGTAGTGTCATCCAACGATTCATCAAAACGTGAATTACCTGCATCGAAAGAAACCGTTTGATCATTTACCTCAAAAACAAAAGCTGCTTCAGGAAAATTGTTTAACCTTTTGACATAAACTTTTTTTACCTTACTGGTACTCAATCAATTTAAATCTACTTTCAAGCGAACATCATATTCACCGGGAATGTTATAACGTCGACTAACTTGCTCTCCGGAAGAAACATCATCAAATTTTCCATCTCCGTCAAAATCCCACTTGTATGCATTATTTGGGATACTTTCTCCTTGAGGATCAGAAACATTAGCATTGAAATTTATAGAATCTCCGACATAAATCAATGTTTTATCAACAGAAAAATCAACAATCGGTGAAACATTTTTACCATTTTCAATTTCAAAAGGAACATCGCTGTCAAAAAGTTCTGTACTATTAATGACTCAATTATTGTCATCAGTCATTTCGACCACAAAGTAATAATTGTTTTTTTGTCCGGGTAAACCATCTCCCACCACAGTCATTTCCGTAAAATGATTCGAGGTTGTCTGTACTCACCTTTCTCTACTGTCTCCTTCACGGTAATACCACCAACGATACTTAATCACTTTTCCATCATTATCAGCAACACCTCTTGCGTTAAGTTTAAAAGTCACAGGAGTAATTAGCTCCCCTGAAGGAATTATCTCCAAAAAGTTGAGAGTTGGTAAATGATTCACCACTTTTAAATAAAGCTTCTCGCTTTTTGCTGTTTTTAAGGTTTTTAAGTCTTTTACAGTCAAGGTTATTTCCAAACACTTATTTTTGGTTAGTTCCGTATAATAATGATTTGCCACTTTTTGACTGCTATAAACACCATCACCAAAATCCCAACTATATTCCAAATTTTTTGCCTCTCCCGCACTATCAACAGACTTATTTGCATCGAAAGTAACTTTGCTACTACGATAAATAGATAAACCTGGCTGATCAACTCCGCAAAGATTTTCCGTAAGGCTCAATCACTTGTTATTAACCATGTAATCAATAACAGCAATAGGGCTGTCAGCATAACCAACGTGAATTTTATGTACCTTGGAATTAAAATTATTTTCGCTATCAAAAATTTTTAACGTTACAGGGAAAATTCCTGCCTGCTTAAAAGCATAAGTTATTTCTTTTTCCTCTGTTTGGAAAATAACACCGTCACCAAAATCCCAATAATATACAACCGCCTTATTGGAATTTGCAGTAAAAGTAATCTCTTCATTCTGAGAAACTGCATAACTACTGGCTGAATAATCAACATTCAAGGTCGATTCAATTTCTATCTCTTTCTCTAAAACATCCTCATTACCAAAAGAATCTACCACCTTTAATCGAGTTCGATATTGACCTTTTTCAGGAAATACATAAGTTATTGAAAAATCACTCAAGTCTGTCTCTTCGTAGTTTCCATCTCCATCAAAATCCCAATTATATGTTAGTTGCTCGCCATCAGGATCATAGCTATCAAAAGCATTGAAAGAAACTCGGTTAGGTCTTGCAATTTCCTCAATTTCCCAATTAAATTTTGCATGAGGTTTTCTGGAATCAACTTTTAAGTCTATTCTGGAAACATCTGCCTCGCCATAAGCATTATTCACAGTCAGTTCAGCAGTATAGAGCCCCGGATTATTAAACTCATGTTCAAAAACCCTCTCATCGGATTCTAAAACAACACTTCCCGAATCATCCAAAATTCTCCACAAATATTCGACAATTTTATCAGTACCGGGCTTTGATTTGGTTGCATCAAATCTAAATCTGGTATCAATTTCTCCCGTCTCAGGAATAATGGATGGCTTAGCTACAACACCACTGATATAGAGTTTAAATTTCTTGATATGTTCCTCTTTAAAATCATCAACCAGTGTAAGCTTTACAGTATATTCACGGTTTGATCCATAAGAGTGTGTAAATGGATCGCCATCAAACCTCTCGTCTGTTTTACCATCTCCAAAATTCCAAAGATATCTTTCAAACTCTCTTCCCGGAGGTGCTTCTGCTTGACTAAGGTCAAAAAGCACTCCTTGTTTTGCAGAAGTTAAATCTACCTTATAAAAAGTCTCCACTTCATCTCCATTAATTTTAAGATTAAACTGAGTTGATTCCGGATAAACTGTAATTTTTATTGACGCTTGACCATCTAAGACTGTTTTTTGTCCTGCACTGTTTTTATTATCAGTCACCGTTCTTAAATTGACAATATAGCTTCCCGGCTCATCAAACTCCACTGTCACAACAGGCTTACGGTCAAGTTTTATTTCGCTTCCGCTACTATTCACATAACTCCAATAGTAATTATTATCCGGAATGGTCGTATTACTTGGATCTGTTGTCCTCAAAGCATCTAGCGTTACATTCAGAGGTGCATTACCGGAATTCGGACTGGCATTGATCACAGCTTCAATCATCGGCATTTGTGATAAATCATCCCAAAAATCACGATAAGCATCATAAAAATCCTTCCAATTTTCATCAGTTGGATTCCTTAAGTATCTGTTAAAAAGATTTTTTAAATTCGTAATATCCAAGCTATAATCTCCAAAATCATTTTGCAAATCCCCTAATATATTTTCAATGTTTGTGATAACTGTGTCACCCTCATCACTATCAGCAGGGTTCTCGGAAGGAATATTTTCGTCATCTATGTTTTGGTAATAATTATTTATGTAATAATTGTTCGTATAGGTAGTTCCTCCTCCTGATGAAGATGAAGATGAGGAGGATGAGCTTGAACTGCTTGAACTTGAACTACCGGAACCTCCACCACCAGCGCCTCCTCCCGAACCTATCACCCAATTCACAATTGCATAAGAGAGAAGGATAATCACTATCCCAATAACAACATAGCCAATTCCCTGTTTACCTTTGGAAAATTGGTCATCATTTCCCATCGCTGTCACCATCAAAAAGCCACTATAAATAATTGCAATCACAGCAACTAAACCTAAAAAACTCAGCAGATAATTTACTATTTTTAAAGCTTGCGTTCTTAAATCTCTTTCTTTAATCGTCTCATCAACATACTCCTCATTCGGAGCAACTAAACCATCTCCACAAGGAATATTATCTCTGATTAATTCTGGTGTACATTTCAGAGCCTGAGCTTCTGGAGAAAACTGTACAATTGATAAGCATGTAAACATGCTAAAAATTAATAAAATTAATCACCTTCTAAATTTTGCCATATCTTTAATGTTAATTGAGATCTTCATACCTTATTCTAAATTTTAAAATGGATTTTACCCTGTTGGACTTACAAAAGTGCTCACTATCGCATAAGCCATAAATATAACTATCAAGCCGATAATAGACCACATTAAAATACTTTTGGCTTTGCCCACGTTCTCTTCATTAGCAAAACCTGTCACATACAAGAAACCTGCATAAATAATCCCCACAAAAGCAAGCAAAGCAGCATAAGGCAAGAAAAAAGAAACCCAACCTAAAATCAACAGAATTAAATTATCTGTTCTCGCTACGCCGTCAACATTATCTCTCACATCTTCCTCCAAAACCTGTTTCATTTCTTTACCACAGAAAACCGTATCACAATCATTATCTAAATAAGCTATGTTTGGAAAAGACAAAAAAGCCCCGCAAAAGGAGAAGAAGATTCAAGCAAGTAGAGTTATTTTTTGTATTTTTATCATTTTTATTTGTGTTAGTTTTTTTAATTTTCTATGAATTTTAGCATTTTTAACAAAAAAAAGCAACCATTTTATTATAAGCAACAAGAGAAATAAATCTTTTAAAAATCATTTAATTTTTCTCAAATTCTGCTCTAAACTACAGAGTAGTGAAATAAACCCTCCGCTTTGAAAAATTTTCCCATAGAAATTCCCGAAAATTACTTAAAGAAAGCTGAGAAGCTAAGTATCCGGTTAGATAAAATTGAAGAATCTTTTATTCATGGTAGCGGTCCTGGCGGTCAAAAAATCAATAAAACCGCAAACTGTGTCAGGCTACGATATAAACCGCTGGAAATCGAAGTGAAATGTCAAAAGCACCGTGAAAGAAACAAAAACAGGTTATCTGCCTATAAACTTTTGATTAACAAAATTGAAGATAAAGTCTTAGGCAAAAAATCCGAACGCGCTCAAAAGATTTTTAAACTACGTAAGCAAAAAAAACGCAGGAGTAAAAAAGCTAAAGAGAAGATATTGAAAGAGAAGCACCATAGAAGTGAAATTAAAGAAACAAGAAAGAAGATTGATATTTAAATCACCTGTCATTACTGCGAAGGCAGGAATCTCTCGAAGGAATAGTGTAAAGAACAACCGCACAATTTTTAAAAAATTTTATACTAAATAATCTTTTAATTATGCCTTTATTTTCAAGCAAAAAAAACTACATCACGCAATTGAAGAAAGAAAATTTTAGTAATGAAAAGGAATTACAAACATTTGTGGAACAAAATATGGAAGAACTTTTTGGTATACGTTTTTTAGCTTCTGAGTTCACAACATCAAAACAACATGGAGGCAGAATTGATTCTTTAGGAATTGATGAAAATAATTCTCCTGTAATCATTGAGTATAAATGGGGAGAAAAAGATAATATTATTAATCAAGGTCTTTTTTACCTTGATTGGCTCATAGATCACACAGGAGACTTTCAGTTATTAGTCCAAAATAAGCTTGGAAAAAATATTAAAGTTGATTTTGGATCTCCTCGTGTTTTATTGATAGCTCAAACTTTCAATAAATATGATCAATACGCAATCAACAGAATGGCGGAAAACATTGAGCTTTGGGGATATTCTCGATATGAAAACAATCTTTTTGAATTAAAACTTATTGCCAGTTCACATGCTCAAAAAACAGTAAACGCAAAAAAGCAAATTTCTAAAGTTAAATATGATGATTACTCTCTTGATCATCATTTAAAAAATAAAAGCCAACATATACAAGAGCTTTTTATTGCACTCCAGAAAGAAATATTTGCTTTAGAGTCCGATCAAAGCATCGAAGAAAAACCACGCAAAGATTACATCGCATATCGAACTAGTAAAAATTTTGTTGAACTGAAAATTCAATCTAAGGATATAAAGATTTGGATAGACATGAAGAAGGAAAATATTAACGACCCTAAGGAAATTATTAGAGATGTTTCAAGCGTTGGTCATCACGGAACCGGGAGTTCTGAAATTGCTTTTAAAAGTTTAGATGAATTGGATTATGTAGTGAGCTTAATAAAGCAGAGCTATTTACAATCTATGTAGAACTAGATTCCTGCCTCCGCAGGAATAACAGTTCTAAAGTTTCTAAACTCTAAAATACAAGTATTACTCAAAAAAATGACATTACAGCTTTTTGATCAATGGAATGAAAAAAAGAAAATCACGCACCAAAGTGATAATATTCCTGCATTTCGCATTAGAGATATTTGGTGGGTACAATTAGGAAAGAATATTTTTTCCGAATCTCTCGGAAAAGGAGAAGATTTTCTCCGTCCCGTTATTATTCTACAGAAGCTCTATGGGCACTCTGCCCTGGTAATTCCTTTAACCAGTCAAAGCAAAAAAGGAAGCTATTATTTTTCTTTTACTGACTCGGTTGAAACACTACAAACTGCGGTATTATCTCAAATACGGTATATCGATGGTAGACGATTACGACGAAAGATTGCCACGATTAAGCCAAAAGATTTTGAAAAAATGCAAAATCAGCTTTTCGCTTTAATAAAAAATAACCCCCAATCCAGCTAAGCCGGACGGGGGATCTTAAACTCCGATAAATCGGAGCAAGAACAAAGTATCCTTATTTTAAGCATAAAAACTGAAAAAGTCAATAAAAGCTTATGGTAAAATTTTTTATTTTTAATTCATAATTTTCAATTTCCACAGTGAAACATATCCTCGAAAACCTCAACGATCCCCAACGTGACGCCGTCACGACATTAAGCGAACCACTCTTAATCCTCGCCGGAGCAGGCAGTGGAAAAACCCGCGCACTCACACATCGCATCGCCTACGCCATGGAACAAGGCATCCCTCATTGGCAAATTTTAGCTGTCACGTTCACCAACAAAGCCGCCAAAGAAATGCTCAATCGTGTGGTCAAACTCCTGCAAATTGACGAAGAAATAGAAATAAACCCACAAAACCAAGCACAATTAAAATTGCCTTTAATCGGCACATTTCACTCAATTTGTGTCCGTATTTTACGTAGAGAAATAGACAAATTAGGCATGGAAAAAGATTTTGTAATCTATGACTCCATTGACCAATTGGGATTGATGAAACAAATCTTCAAAGAACTGCACATCAACGACAAACAATGGAATCCGCGCGCCATGCTCGGACAAATCTCCAAAGCAAAAAACGAATTAATCACCGTCCCAAAATATCTTGAACACGCTCGTAATTCATTTACTAAACAAGTCGGAGAAATATACAGCCATTACCAAAAATTTTTACGCGAAAACAACGCCGTAGATTTTGACGACCTCATCATGCACACCGTCAGCATTTTCCAAAGATTCCCCGAAGTACTCGAAACTTATCAGGAAAAATGGCGCTACATCTCCGTAGACGAATACCAAGACACCAACCACGCACAATACACACTAACAAAATTACTTTCCGAAAAATACAGAAATATCTGCGTCATCGGAGACTCGGATCAATCTATTTACGCTTTCCGCGGAGCGAATATCAAAAACATTCTGGACTTTGAAAAAGACTACCCTGAAGCCAAAATCATCAAACTTGAGCAAAATTATAGAAGCACACAAATCATTTTAGATGCTGCCAATGACATCATCAGCCAAAACACCGATCGCGTACACAAAGATATGTGGACAGAAAGCAAAGAAGGCGAACTGATTGATCTCTGGGAAGCTCAAAATGAGCTCATGGAAGGAGAAATGGTTGCTCAGGAAATTAAAAAGTTAACCGACGATATTTTGGAGGGAGTGGAGTATCGAGATTGTGTTGTTTTATACAGAACCAACGCCCAATCACGCGTGCTGGAAGAAGCCATGCTTAAAGCCGCTATTCCATACAAAATCATCGGCGGACTCAAGTTTTACGCCCGCAAAGAAATTAAAGATATTTTGGCTTATCTGCGTACAGTCGTATATCCTCAAGACACCGTATCTCTGCTCAGAATTATCAATGTACCCGCCAGAAAAATCGGAAGCGGAACGATTGCGAAACTACAAAATTTCGCACAACTCAGGTCACTGCAAATCAATGAAGTACTCAATCATATTGAAATGGTTGATGAGCTTAATGCTACCGCGAAAAATGCTCTGCTAAGATTTGCAACAATTCTGGAAAGTTTAAGAGGCAAAAGACTGCAATTAAAAGCATCTGAATTTATCAAAGAGCTTTTGAAAGAAACCGGCTATGAAAAGTACCTTTTAGACGGAAGCATTGAAGGAGAGACACGTTATGAAAACATTCAGGAGCTTATTTCCGTTGCACAAAAATATGACCACCTTGATCCGCACGACGCCATTCCGGCTTTTTTGGAAGAAGTTTCTCTTGTCGCTGACACAGATTCTCTTGATATTGAGAATGAAAATGTGGTTACTCTGATGACGCTACACTCAGCCAAAGGACTTGAATTTCCGTATGTATTTATGATCGGCTGTGAAGAAAATATCTTCCCTCACTCACGCAGCATGCTTGACAAAGATGAATTGGAAGAAGAGCGTCGCCTCATGTATGTCGGAGTTACTCGAGCTCGTAGAAAACTTTATCTCCTCTGTGCGCGTCAACGTATGCTGTACGGAGATTTTCAGATGAATCCACCTTCACGCTTTTTGACTGAAATCCAAACCAAGCTAATTGCAAAACCCCTTCAATCTGTCAAAAGAATTGATGAGCATGATTTTGAACCGGAACCGGATTTTGATGACGAAAATATTTATCAGGAAATTGAAAACAGAAGCATCTTGCAAGACGGTGACAGAGTCACACATCCCACTTTCGGCAAAGGTTATATTATTGATAAACAGGGAGGTGTCTTAACCGTAAAATTTGATAATATCGCTTTTGGCACTAAGAAGTTTGCTGAGAGCATCGCCCCACTGGATAAAATCTAGTTTTTTGACCAATTAATGTACTTGATGCTAAAATCTTGACGATCAGACTTGCTAATTTTCAAATTATGATTAGACGCCTTATTTTATCAATTATTGCGAACGCTGGAGCGCTTTATTTTTTGACCTATCTTTTTGAAGAAATTTCTCTGACAGGAGGAATAAAAGCCTTTGTAATTGCGGGGCTTTTATTCGGTTTTTTAAATTCACTTGTGAAACCTATTCTAAAATTAGTTTCTCTACCCTTTGTTTTCCTCACTGCAGGTCTTTTCATCTTTGTGATTAATTCACTTATGCTCTGGATTCTCAAATTTTCTTTGAGTATTTTAGCCTTTGAAGGAATTGAGCTTATTATTACGGGCGGTCTTTTGACCTACCTTTACGCCTCAATCGTACTTGCGATAGTTAACACGATAACCCATTGGCTAATTAAAAAATAATTAAATCTTCCGCACTAAGGTAAGACCATCCGCCATAGGTAGCAAACTCACATCGACCCTAACGTCTCGTTTGATCTTTTTATTGAGAGTTTGCATTGCCAGAATATCAGCGTCAGAAATTCGTGCTTTTAAGTCCGCATTTAGAGTGCTTCGATCAACTACAGAGCCAAAAAGCAAGACATTGTCTATCACAATAATTCCTCCCGGACGCAATAATTCCAGAGCTTTTTCGTAGTATCGGTCATAATTAATTTTATCCGCATCTATAAAGACAAAATCGAAGGAAGACTCTTGTCCGTCTTTGAGCAAGTTGTTCAAAGAATCCAAAGCCAAACCAATCCGTAAATCTATTTTACTTTCTACTCCAGCTTTTTGCCAAAAACGCTGCCCCAAACTTGCCCAATCAGGGTTAAGATCACACGTGATCACTCTCCCGTTTTTAGGCAAAGCCAAAGCAAAACACAATGTACTATAGCCAGTATAAGTACCAATTTCTAAAACCTTTTTAGCTCCAAGCATTTTAACGATCAATGCCATAAACTGACCTTGTTCCGGAGGAATTTGCATGATTGCATTTGGATCTTTTCCCGTCTCTTCACGTAATTCTTCCAAAACCTTATCTTCGCGCAATGAAACTGAAAGAATATATTCATACAGATCTTTTGACATCTTGATTTCACTTTTTTTCATTGAAAAAATTGATTATTAATACACCTTTAAAAATTAACCCAAAGATCTCTTGCAATCAACCTAAGCTTTTCTCCCGACAGTTTTAAAATATATTTTGACCTACCGGCTTTACATAAAAAATCGTTTAAAAAGCCACTAGAAAAGCTAGTGGCTTGAATTTTTACTAAAAAATCATTCTTACTGTCCAAAATCAAACATCGCCTGAATCACTTCTTCCAAAGCGATCTCTCCTCTCTGCCCCTTTTTTATATATTGGCTTGTAAACTCCTGCATCCCTTCTTCAATTGCCTGTTTCCGGATTTCCAAAGTTGAAGCATCATTGAAAATCATTTGTTTCACTTTTTCACTAGCAGTTAGAACCTCAAAAATACCTACTCTACCGACAATGGAAGTATGATTACACGTTTCACAGCCCGGTCCATACGTGTAATAAGTCCCCACCCCTTTTAAAGTATTAGCAAGATCAGGGTCTACGTTAAATTTTTGAAACATAGAAGCTGGAGCGTCAACTTTTTGTTTACAGTCAGGACAAAGCCTCTTAGCTAAACGCTGAGCAATAACACCATTGAAAGCAGAGGCAAGTAGATATGTCTCCACTCACATACTTTTGAGACGTGAAATCACATCATCAGATTGTATCGCGTGGATTGTTGTTAAAATCAAATGACCTGTCAAAGCTGCCTGCAAAGTCACTTCTGCCGTTTTACCCTCACGAATCTCACCTAACATGATGACATCTGCGTCTTGCCTGAGGCATGTTTTTATCCCGTCAGCGAACGTAAAATTATTTTCTTCAGATTTACCACGCATTATTTTTACTTGGCTCTGCTGTACTCCTGGTAAATGCCTTTCAATAGGATCTTCCACAGTAATAATTTTTTTATCAGAACGATTTAGTCAATTTAACAAAGAATAAAGAGTCGTAGTTTTACCGGCACCAGTCGGACCAACTACAAAAATAATTCCATGGGATTTCTTACTCATCCGAATAATGTTTCCATAATCGTGTTTTTCAAAACCGAGATGTTCAAGGTCATTATTGGCTGTACCAATAAATAAACGTAAAACGATGTTTTCGCCAAAAGCAGTCGGAGAAGTTGCTACGCGAAACTCAATTCTACTGCCATCATTGTTATCAAAATAAAAATTACCATCTTGAGGCTTGCGCTTATTGGTAATATCAAGCTCAGCCAAAACTTTTATAATAGAGTTAATTTCCGAGCGCAGCTTAGGATTAATTTGAGCTTTTTCATATAAAGAGCCATGCGTACGAAAACGTACTCTAAACATGTCATCTTCGGATTCAAAATGAACATCTGAAACTTTTTCATTAATTGCATCAAGCAAAATTTTATCCAAAATCTCTTCCGGATTTCAGTCTAACTTTTGCGTTTTGTCATTGTTGAAAGTAGGCATAATTATTTTGAAAATAAACAAATTAAATTTTTAAATCTCTTAATTATACCAAAACCTAACTAAAAAAACAACCAAAAACCTCTTGGAATCAAATAACCCCAACTACAAAGTTAGAGAATTATTGCTAATAGTTTAACGCATAAAACAAAACGGAAAACACGCCGATGCAGAACAAAAACAACGTTCCAAAAAAACTTTGCCTGAAAAGTCTAACTTTTAGAAGAATCAGGAAGTGAAAAATAAAAAAACTAAAAAGAAGGATCAGTAAAAAATCCGATGAAAGTGTTTTATAAAAAAACGTCTGCAAAAAAGGCAGATTTTTCTGTAAGACAAGACCTCCGAAATAAAAATAAATTAAGTAAAAACACAAAAACCAACCAATAAAATTGTTAATCTCCAGAAAAACTTTTTGATAGTCTTTTTTTGCTGAATCAACTTTTTTTCGACTCAAAAAAGAAGCAAAAAAATTACCCTTTTCTTTTTCGGAGTTTTCTTTTTTTCTCTTTCTAAGATAAACTTTTAGTAAAATTTTCGAATTCAAAAAAGCCGTCTTCCTGCTAACACTTGGTTTTAACTGAAAACTGAAAATTGCTTTTAAGTTCTCCTTCAAACTATTTTTCAAATCTTCCGTATTTTTTTCAATTAAATCAACCTCATTAAGAAGATTATTACTAATCTGCATTTGTTTCTCCAGACTTTTATCAAGCTTGGTTTTCTGATCCTTTTGCAGGTTAGGACCTAGGTTAATAAAATATTTTTTGAATAAACTTGAAGCTTTTGTTAACGCACCTGAGATACCTTTTATTTCAACAGCCTCTTTATATTGCATTTGCTGTAACCGATCCAAATCAAAAGATTTGAGACCTTTTTTTTGCTTTATTACAACACTGTACTCTTCTTTATTCTTAAATAAAGATTCTGCAATTTCAAGAATACGTTCAGCAACACTACGTATGTGCTTAATGTTGTTACTCATTTTTATACGCTCCAGCTCTCCCATCAATGTTTTTATTTGTGCAAGCCCCTCTTTTTTGTCCGGCTCATCTTTAACTTTACTTAAGACAGATTTAATTTGCGCAAGCATTACATCAATTTGATTACGCAATACATTCAATTTTTCAATATTTGCTTTCTCTAGTTCTTCTAACTTGTTGTTTTCTTTTTTATCTACCTCCTCTTCTTCCGCTAGCCCGGAAAGTTCATATTTTTTTTGTAGTTCACTTGCAAGATTTTGCTTTTGTTTTTCCTTTTCAATTTCATTTGCCTCCAGATCAAAAATATACTTGACTTCAAAGAAGAACTCTTTTTTTAATCTGATATATGCTCTCAAAGCGTCTTTATCATCAATTGTTCCGACAATTTCTTTGCCTTTTTTATCAACACCTTTAAACTCAAAAGAAGCATAATCTTTCTTTGTTTTTTTGGGTGTTGCTTTTGCTTCATCACCTTTTCTTTCATTAATCGCCAGTACGGTCAGACTCATACCATGCAACCTTTTCCTCGCAGAAACCAAATCTTCAGCGGAGATCTCTCCCTCAATTTTTTTATTGCTCTTATTTAAAGCAATATAATCAAAAATCATCAGGCTTTTTAGTTATATTTTTGTTAGAGACCAGAAACACCCAAAAGACTATCATAAAATAAGGTTGGCGACAAATTTGTTTTGAGCTAAAATTTCGCTAGAAAACTATTAAACTCGACAGATTCAAACTTGCTTTTTAAAATTATTTTTTTATGTCAAAAATCATCAAAATTCTTCTGGGAATTTTTATTATCTTAGTTCTTGTGCTAGGCTATTTAATTCTCAACACAGATTTTTTAACTAACTTGCAAAACACAAAAACAGAAGAAACTCTTCCCCCTCTCGCAGAGAAAGATCCCCCCAAAGAGGTTTATTATACTTATGAAGAACGTATGGAAAGAGGTTATTATTATGCCAATAATGCATTCTTGTCTTTAGCAATCAATGAATTCACAAAAGCAAGTCAGATTCACCCGGAATTTGCTGAGCCATATTTTGAACTGGGAAAAAATCATATATTTCTTAAAAATTTCGAAAAAGCTCAGCTAAACATTGAAAAAGCCTTAGAAATCCAACCTCAAAATGAGGAATTTTTGATTTATTTGGCAAAGAACCACATTAAACAATCCGAATTTGAAAAAGCCAAAGCACTGTTTTTAGAAAATAACTCAGTCAATCCTGAAATAAACTATTATTTAGCGTTATTTGATCTACTGGCAAATGATAACGAATCCGCCAAAAATAAATTTAAACAAGTTTCTGATTCTACAGATGATGCAAAGCTCAAAGAGAAAACTGCAAACCTGCTTAACAGTTATGATGAATTTAGTTTGTTTAAGGGAGGTAAAGCAATACACCTAAGAACATTACTTGCCAAAAGCTTGAACCAAGTTGAAGAATATGAAATTTCTTTGGCAATTTTAAAGGAAATTTTAAAAGAAAAAAATGATTATCGGGATGCTTGGATTTTAGCGGGATATGCTTATTTAAGCCTTGAAAGCTATGAATTTGCCTTGGATTCTTTTCGTAAAGCTTATGATCTTGACTCGGAAAAACCCGAAACACAGTATTTTTTGGGTTTAACATACCTTGAAATCGGACAAACTGAAGACGCACTAACCTATCTAAATATCGCTTTAAAAAATGGATTTGAACCACAAATTCAGATAAAACAAAAGTTAGGGGATCTTTATTTAGCCAAAAAAGACTACAACAAAGCTGTCCAAATGCTGGAAGAAGTTTTGCAGCTAAATGACCAAAACGTCAACACCTTTATCAGACCGATTTGGATTTATTTAGACTTTTTAAATGATCCTGACAAAGCGCTTGAACTCTCTCAAAAAGCTTACAAAGCTCACCCTAACAATGCGATGGCCTTTAATTTATTAGCGTGGTCTCACTTAGGTAAAAATGAATATCTCAAAGCCGAAGAATATTTACAAAAAGCAACTTCTCTTGATCCCAACCTACAAGCAGCGTGGTATAATCTGGGTAGAGTGTATGAAGGTCTTGCACAAAAAGAAAAAGCGTTGGAGCATTACCAAAAAGCCTATGAAATGGGCAAAGATTCTCCAATTGGAAACATAGCGGCAAAAGCTTACAATGAACTTTATAGTGAATAAAAAAGTAAAATTTGAAAATTAATTTTTAATAAACTCAATAATGCTGTCCCTCATCAAACGAAATTTACTCATTTTTATTATAGCCTTGCTCATTGCATTAGCGGGGAGCTTGTACTGGTCAAACAACAAGCAATCATCATTTCACACAACAATTTTTACAACCATTGCCAACCAATCCGACTCTAGTTCACAAGAAAACGAACAAGCATCTACCTATTTTGGAGAAACACTCATGGGCTGGTTTCGCAATCCGGCATTTTTAGAAAAAATTTATACTGCAGCAAATTCGCACGGAAGCTTGTCCGCTCACAAACAGGAAAGACAAAATTTAATCATTGAAATTGATGCAGCCTCAGAGTCGACCAATCACAAACTTGCCGAAGCAGCCTTAGCCATCTTGGAGACAGAAATTGAAAACTTTAATCAAAAAACCGAAAATAAATTTACCCTACTCAATTTAGGCACAACAACATACCAAAATCCTATTAAAAATACCTTATTTATCTTTGCATCTATTTTAGGAGTTTTACTGGTTACTTTGTTTGGGATTATCATTCTTGAAGCTCTGCAGGGAAAAATTTCTTTACCGATACAAGTAAATAGTATATTTAAAAAACATACCTATCTAGACCTTAATCTTAAGCAAAAAGTTGACTTTGAATACCTTGCGACACTCTGCTTGAAATCAAAAAAAACACTATTTTTTGCAGGTGTTGATTTTGACCATAGTGACTTAACGGTTCAAACAGCTCTTAAAGCAAGTGCTATCGACAAAAACATCATTTTAATTGACGGAGATCTGAAAGAAAAAAAGCTGCACCACAGCTTGGGTCTGTCAGAAATGATGAAAAATTTGAAAGGGCTTACCAATAGAATAAAAAAAGAAGAAAATTTAAATCAATTTATTCATAAAGCCGTTGATGGAAATTTAAATTTCCTTGCAGCCGGAAGTGGTGCGGAGGTTATTTTAGACGATATTTCTGAGCAGCTGGAAGCGCATAAAACAATCATGATTCACACAATCCTTCCGCAAAATTTCCCAATATTAAGCTTGGAGGACTTTGAGCTATTTCTTTTTGTCAGGCTAGGGAAGTCCAAAATCAAAACATTAGAACAAATTAATGCACTAGATTTAAAGAATTTAAAAATTTTTATTGTCTAAAAATGCCCGAGCATAAAAGTAAAAAAACAGTAATGCTCTTTGGCACATTTGACGGTCTACACAAAGGACACCTACATTTTATCAAAAAATCAACCAAACTTGGAACAAAAGCGATAATCGTAATTGCCAGAGATCAAAATGTTTTTAAAATTAAAAACAAACAAACACAAAATAATGAAAGACAGCGCTTGAAATCTGTGCAAAAAAACTTTCCTTCTGCTAAGGTGATTTTAGGAGATTTGTTAGATTTTTATAAACCAATTGCACATTTTTCACCGGAAATAATCACACTAGGTTACGATCAAAAAGCGAATATCGCAGAAATTCAAAAAAAATTTCCAAAAATACAAATTTTGCGAATTTCCTCATTTGAACCAAATAAATACAAATCTTCCTTACTTAATCATCAAAAATAATGCAAAACTTCAAAAATAAATTCACCGAACTGATCAGAAAATCCCAACAGCTCATTAAAATCTCTCTATACAAAACCTCTAATTTAGCCAAAAGCTTACATCCTAAAAACTTTCGTAAAAGCAATATTTTGGAACTCTCTAAAAAAGAGTTCTATGTCTCCAAAGCACTTTTTTGGAAAAGGATTTTAAGTATGACCTGGCAAGGCATCAAAAGAAACAAGCTCCTTTCGCTTGCAACCGTTTTTGTGTTGAGCTTAATCGTACTGGTTTTTAATATAACATTTGCGGTAAATTATCTGAGCAATCAGAGTATTAAGCAAGTTAGTCAAAAAATTGATATCGTTGTCTGGATCAAAGATAATGCAAACGAGTTTGAAATTGAAGCAATGAAAAATGATTTAAACAATCTCCCTGAAACCAAAGAGGTCGTCTATACTTCAAAAGAAGAAGCACTCGCAAACTTTCAGAAAGACAACCCTGAAGTTTATACCTTTATCAAACAATATCGCCTGAACAATCCTCTACCTTCGAGCTTAGGCATTGTTGCCAGAAACATAGAAGACAATTTCCTCATCTTGGATTTTCTAAAAAAGGAACGCTATAAAGATATTATTAACACTGATGAAATCAAAAATAATGTGGAAGAGCGTCAGAGAACTGAAAAGGTTGTTAGTATTACACGCTTCATTTATCAATCCGGACAATACCTCGTTGGGCTGTTTTTCTTGGTCTTTGTGTTTATTACCTTAAATACAGTCAACATGATCATCAATAGACGCGCTCGAGAAATTTTGATTATGCGCCTTGTAGGAGCAAAATATTCATTCATCAGACTTCCTTTTATTTTAGAAGGCATGTTCTATGCAATCTCCGCTTTCGTGTTTGGCTTATTTCTTATGTACATATTTGCCATACAATTCAAGCAAAAAATTACGGCAGCCTTTCTGGATGATTCGCTAATGAGTGGCTTTGAGAATGCAATCGATTTATTCTTAAAGCATTTTTACAGTATTCTTTTTTACGAGATTCTTATCGCAATCATAATCGGAGTAATGAGTAGTTACCTTGCGATTGAGTGGTATTTGAGAAAGAAAAACCTCCTGATTGACTAGGATAATCAACTTTTTAAAATATGCCATACGGCAAAAAAGCATTAAGAAAAATTACTCCTAAAATATCTAAGTCCATTATTCTTCAGCAGAGAGTTTTTTGACAACTTCCTCAGCTACCTTAATCATCTCTTTTGCTCGCTTATTGTTAGGCTCAACCTCTACCGCCCTTGCAAAAATATCTAAAGCTTTATCAAAATACTTCAGCTCAAAATAACACACACCCAAATCACATAAAGCAATTGAATCCTCCGGAGCCATAGTCAAGACTCTCTCCAAAAGAATAATTCCTTTGGTACATTTGCCTTTTTTAAATAAATTCCAACCAAGGCAACGTAAGATTTCCGGATTGTTTGGTAAAACTTCATCAGCTTTTTTGAGATGGAAGTAAGACTCGTCCCATTTAGAGGATTTCAATTTTATAAAACCTAGAACATAATGCGCAATATAACTCGCCGAATCAAGACTGAGGGCAAACTCAGCAGCTTTTTGTGCTTTGAGATCTTGGTTTAAAATAAGATAATTATCCGCAATTTGCTCGTAGGCGACCAAACATTCAGGCTCTTCACAAAGCACTATTTGAATAATTTTAATTGCTTCTTTATGCTCTCCTGCTATTTTGAGAGCCTCTGCCTCACTCAATAAGTCCAGAAGATGATCAGGTAAAATTTGTTCGTTGTTTTGTAAGTGAGAAATTTGAGTTGTAATATTTGTCATCTTGTTTGTTTTAAATTCATACCATTCTAATCTTTTTTTTGAAATAAATCAAGAAAAAATCCTTATTTATCGCTTTGCTTCAAAATCAAATTAAGATTTAATAATAGTTTTTAAATACTCGCGCAAGTCAGGTTCCAAGTCTTTTCTCTGCATCGCAAAATCAATCGTTGCCTTGATAAAACCAAGTTTGTCTCCCGTGTCATAACGCTTACCTTCAAAAACATAGCCGTATAAAGCTTGTCGCTCTTTTAAGAGTTCAAAACCGTCAATTAATCGTATTTCACCATCTTTTCCACACTTAACCTTTTCTAAGGCACTAAAAATTTCAGGAGTACAGATATATTTACCAACTACGGCTAAATTGGAAGGTGCCTCTTTTGGCTGAGGCTTCTCAATCAAACTCTTTATTTTAAATAAATTCTTTTTACAATTTTCCGGATCAATTACTCCGTAACTTGCAACTTTTTCTTTAGGAACCTCTTGCAAAGCCATCACTGAAGCTTTTTTTTCATTGAAAATATTTATCAGCTGCTTTGTTGCAGGAATTTTCGAGTCCACAATATCATCACCAAAAAGTACTGCAAAAGGTTCATTGCCAACAACATGCTTGGCACACAAGATCGCATGTCCGTCACCTAAAGGTTTATTTTGACGCACGTAGGTTAATTTGGCTAGATTCTCCAGTTTTTTTAAATCCTTGAGAATTTCTGTTTTACCACGCTCTTTCAGAGTGTGTTCCAACTCAAAAGAACGATCAAAATGATCCTCAATAGAACGTTTTCCCTGCCCTGTAATAATGATTATTTCTTCAATTCCACTTTCTACCGCTTCCTCAACCAGATATTGAATTACCGGTTTATCCACAATCGGCAGCATTTCTTTTGGTTGCGCTTTAGTCGCAGGTAAAAAACGGGTACCAAGCCCCGCAGCAGGAAAGACTGCTTTCTTAATTCTTTGCATATTCTATTTACTCTTAATTTTGATAATTTGCATTTTCACTTTATTTGCTTTTGGGATCTGAACTTTTAAAATACCGTCTTTAAAAGAAGCATCTATTTTAGCTGTATTTACAGCTGTAGGCAGTACAATCGAACGAGTAAATTCTCCCCAAAAGCACTCACGTGCATAATAGTTATTTTGAGGAATATCTAAGTCAAGGGAGCGAATCCCGCGAATTGTCAAAACATCTTCCTGAACAACAACCTCCACATCTTCTACCTTAATCCCTGCCACAGGTGCCAAAACAACAATGTCATCCTCTGTCTGAAAAACATCAACAGCAAGCTGCCCTCGTGCCTTTGCCCTAGAAAAATCCTTCATACCCGTCTTTTGATTTTTTCTCCAAAAATCGCCACTGAAGATGCTGGAAATCGGTGTGTTTAAAAAGCTAGGCATTTTGTTTTTAAATAAAATTTAAAAGCCAATTCAGGATATAAGCTAGATAAGAGATTGTCAAACATTCCTAAAGCAAGCGTTTGACAAAAATAAAGACGTTTATTATGATTTATCCCTTTTACTTAGGGAACAAATTGTATTTATAATTATGAAAAAAATAATACTAGAAGAAAAAGGAGATTCGCTTTGGATTATTGATTGTCAGGCAAAGTTTTTTGAAGAAGATTGCACTACACCGCAATTAAAAGAAGCTAAAACTCAAATGATAGAAAATATCGTTTGTGAAGCTAGGTACGCAATAGATAAAAATATTCCTATTATTATAGTTCGTCTGGGGATGAAAGAAACCCTATCCCTCCCCGAAGGCATTGATCCGGAAATGATTGCTTTTGTGAATGAAGCACTTCAAAGACAGAAAAAAAACAAAAAAAATAACCAAAAGCTAGATCCCTCAATACAAACATTACTAAATGAAACAAGGAAAAAAAGAGGTAAGATAAAACTGAAAAGTATGATTAAGATAGGTAGCGGACTGTTTGATGAAACAGAGGATGCAAGCAGTACCTTAAAAATATGTAAACAATTTCGGATAAAAAGTCCTGTACTAGTGGGACTTAATCAAGGTTGTTGTATATTAAAAAGCTGCAGTGAATTTATTAAACAAAAGATTATTCCTATAGTTCCTATGCATCTCTCAATGGATACAGACTTAAAAGCAGAAGAAGTCAGAGATTTATACAATAAGACTTTTCCAGAAAATCCTTCTATCCTTATGGATTAAAAAGCAAACTCTCTATTAAACTCAACAAATTACTTCCGCAAAGCCATAATCGGATCCAATCTTGCAGCTTTACGTGCAGGATAAAGACCAAACAAAAGCCCCGTAAAAACAGAAAAAACAATCGCAACCACAAAAGCCTTAAAAGGAATAATAAAATCCCAATCCAGCCCGGCATAGTTCGCACCAAAAGCAATTAAGTAAGAAACACCAGCCCCAATAATCACACCCACAAAAGCACTCAAAAGCGTCACCATCACAGACTCGGTTAAAAATTGAAACATAATATCGGAATACTTTGCACCAACGGCTTTACGTAAACCAATTTCAGCCGTTCTCTCACTAACAACCACATACATAATATTCATCACCCCCACACCTCAAACAATCAAAGAAATAATCACAATAGCTAAAAGCAGCAAAGTCAAAGCTCCCGTAACCACATCCAAAGTATCCATCATTTCCTGCATAGTTACTGTACGAAAATCATCCTTACCAAAACCATCCTCCTCCGTAACCTCCAAATCATGGTTGTCACGTAAAATCACACGTGCCTGTTCCGCGGTTTCCTCAGCAAAATCAATATCATGCAATCTATGTACCATGTAAGTCACATGATCAATTCCCAGCAATCTTTTTTGTAAAGTTCGAATTGGAATATAAACATAATCATCAAAATCCATCGTCATCACAGCACCTCTCTCCTCTACTACACCAATCACACGAAATTTGGATTTTTTGATTTTAATAGATTTACCAATCGCCTCTGAATCACCAAAAAGCTTATCTTTCATCTTTGATCAAAGCACGGCAACACGTGCCAAATTTCGATCCTCTTCATCCGAAAAAAAGCGTCCAAATTCAATCTCGCTTTTATCAATATCAATATAAGCTGCATTTGTCCCGAATAAAAAACCTTTGCGCAGTTCATTACCGTAACTAATTTGCTCTTGCCCCATAATACCCGCATAACCATCTCTCACATTAGGAAGATCAATTATATCCTCCATATCGTTCAAAGTCAGCGTTGTAATTTGGGCACCCATTGCAATCGCTTGAGCTCCTTCTGTATCCATGTTACTACTTGTTTTTTTGTTCGCAGGAGCTTTAATTTCTGTAGAAATAATATCTGTACCAAAAGATTCAATTTGTCCCAAAACAAGCGACTGAATCCCTGCACCTGCCGAAAAAACAATTACCACGCTCGCCACACCAATCATCATCCCCAAAACTGTCAATAAAGTTCGGATACGATTACGCTTCATCGCAATTAAAGCCGTTTTGATGATTGAGAAAAATTTCATATAAATACTAGCTGTGAGCCACGAGCCTTGAGTTACGAGCTTTTTTAAATTTAAAAATTATTATTTTTGTCATTCCCGCGAAGGCGGGAATCTATCGGAGAATTAGTTTGAAACAAAATCAATTGACCTATTTTTTGTTGACCTAAATTCCTATTTCCACATATTCCCCTGATTCAATATCTCGTAAAACCAATTTAATATTTTTTTCTAAAAATTGCTTAAAGGCAGTGTTTTGCATACTCATATTTTCACCGATCTTTTTATCTTTCTTTAAACGCAAAACTAATGGCACAACATCCCCTTCTGCCAGAAGGATCAAAAAACAAACTCTCCCTGCAGGCTTTCCTGTTAAATAAATCTTAACAACATGCGAATTTTCCACCGTAGCAGGCAAAACTTCCCCTAACCCATTCTTCGCTTTTAATGCAGCTTTTTTAATTGCTTGAATGTCAAAATATTTCTCAAGAGGTTTGAGTTCTTTTTCCTGAATTGATTTACAAATAATTATCATACAAAAGACTATTTATTTCTTTTCTTTTTTAGTAAATTTGCAATTTTTTTCATATCCTTTTGCATCTCCGGTGTTACATCCAAGACTTCAACTTCAGGTTCAGGTTCATTCTGATAATTCAGGTTAAAAGAAATTTTTCCCTGAATATAATCTTCAGTAAAAAAAGTATAAAGTGCTTTCAGCGTAACTCCTTGAGAACGAGCCTTTTTCAAGGCTTTTTCTTTTAATTGTCGAGGCATTTTAAATGTGACTTGAGATTGATACATATTTTTTAAGTTAAATTAAACTATATAAAGTATATCTGAAAAATTGTTAATTATCAACAAAATTCAATATTTTCAACGGCTGAAATAAACTTATTGGTTCAAACTGCAAGGGGTGAACCAGCCATGTTTTCATAATTAAGAAACTGCAGACATTAATTCTTTTGCCTTTATTCACATGTTAACGTATGCATCTTTAATATCGCCTATTCAGCTTTCACCAAGTTCATCAATTATTTTCCACGCAAACACTTCAAGTTCCTCAAAGTTTCATTGCACTGAGTATTGATATTCTTTGTGGTCAATAATTTTTTGTTTTAGTTCAGGATTTATTTTTGCAATTTCTTCTAATAAAAATAACTCTGAAAACTCATAACCTCATTTTACCCTCCATTGATAAGCCATAATATGTTCAAGAATTCTGTGTAATTCAGTTTCTGGCAATAAAGAAAAAGAAGAAACATCAGATAAAAATTCTTTTGCAGCACTAGGATCATCTATCCTTGGGTCTAAATCTTTCCAGTTAACTTTTTTTATTTTTTCTTCATTAATATTTTGTATTACATGGCTAGATTCATTAAGGTACCATGCCTTAAGGTATGTTTCATAGTCTAAATTAGGAATGCGCTTTTTT
Source organism: Candidatus Altimarinota bacterium (assembly GCA_028279865.1). GTDB lineage: Bacteria > Patescibacteriota > Gracilibacteria > JANQMV01 > JANQMV01 > JANQMV01. The sequence continues at coordinate 32,173 of JANQMV010000029.1, forward strand.
AGCTTTTTAAACTGCTCTCGCACTGCAAACAAGTTAATAAAAGCATAATTTGTGTCAGGAAAAGTAAGTCCCATTGAATCGACTGAAGAAGAATTAATTATGTATAAAGCTACTTTCTCTGGCAAAAAACCTGCTGGGTAAACTTCGGTTAGAGTAGATTCCTCTGGTTTAAACTCTCTCGGCTTTCGCTCTTCTAAAGGTATAATTTTATAGCCGTAGTAGTAAAAATATCCTAAACCAAGAAAATAATCTCTTAACAAACTTCGAACTTGAGAATTAGGCAATCAATCTAAACTCTTGCCTAGATTATTAAGTAAATAATTCTCTCTTAATAATAAGGCATTTTTTCTCTCTTTTCTTTCAACCATACTCAGGCACTCCTCATTTTGCTGTATAAAGGGAATAAGCTTTTCAGAATCCTTAACTAAATTTTCGTCAATCTGCTTTTTAAAATCAGCTATTTCAGCTCTGACATAGCTAAGTAACTCATCATTCTTACAAGCAAGAGCAGCAAAGTCAATTTGCCTTCTTTTAATTTGTTTAGGAGTTTCCTGTTTTGTTTTACCTGCTATTTCTCACATAATAAGTAATAAAATTCGATTTTATTCATACTGAAGTGCCGTAATCGGCTCCAACTTACTTGCCTTATTTGCAGGATAAATCCCAAAAATCAAGCCAATTAACATTGAAACACCTGCAGCCACAAAAATTGAAGTCAAAGAAATTACCAATTCCCAATTATACCCCAGAGCATTTGCAACAACTGAAACTAAAATAGCAATCAGGGAACCACCGATAATTCCAACAATTCCTCACAAAAGCGTAATCGTCACCGTTTCAATTAAGAACTGAGCTAAAATATTGGTATTTGTCGCTCATACAGCCTTGCGCAAACCGATTTCATGAGTACGCTCTGAGACACTCACCAGCATAATATTCATAATTCCAATCCCCCCCACAACTAAAGACAGCGCTGCCATTGCCGCCAAAAAGAAACGCAAAGAATCAGTAATCGTAGTAATAATTTCCAAAGCATCTGCAGCACTATTCACCGTAAAGTCATCGACCTTACCCGTCATATCCTCAATATCATGTTGCTCTCGAAGAGTCATACGTATATCTTCCATAGCCTGACCGATATTTTCCTCTGAATCAATTTTGACACGAATAAAAGAAACATGATCTATTCCTAGAATCAATTTCTGCAATGAACGAATCGGCACAAACAATTCTTTGTCTAAATCCTGAAAAGCTACAACTCATTTCTCTTTCATCACTCCAATAACTTTGAAAGATGTTTTTTTGATCTTAATTCGCTGACCAATCGCATCAGAATCACCAAAAAGCTCTTGCTTCACTGCACTCCCCAAAACAGCAACCTTAGAAAGGTTACTCTCTTCCTCTTCAGTAAAAAACCGCCCCTCCTCGACTTCTGCCTTAGAAATATCCAGATGACCTGTCGTAGTTCAGCTTAAATTCGCAACATACTCGTTGGAGCGCCAGCTCGTATTGGCGATTCATTTGGAATAAGCTGCCACAGCTTTCACATTTGGCACATTTTTTGTTTCTTTCAATGCAAGAGCATCATCATATTTTAATGTTGTAATCACAATCCCCATAGCAGAGGCAGGCGGACCATCTTCAGACTTACCGGGAAGTATTGCAATCAAATCAGTTCCCAGTGTTTTTACCTGATCGACAATCAAACTCTGTGCCCCGGCTCAAACAGAAACAATCAAAACAACCGAACCAACACCGATAATAATCCCCAGCATCGTTAAAAAACTCCTCACTTTATTAGCTAAAAGTGACTTTAAAGAGGTAGTCGTAAATTGTTTGTATGCTTGAAACATTATCTTAAAAACTTATATTCTTATTTCATCAAGCCATCTTGATCTTTCGCCAAACGTTTTTTTGCAACCTTCTCATCACTTACGATCAAGCCATCATGAATCCGAATTATACGATCAGCATGCTCCGCTGTTTGCGTCTCATGTGTCACTAAAATAATCGTATTACCAGCCTCATTGAGATTCTGCAAAATTTCCATAACCTGAATTCCCGACTTGGAATCCAAGTTTCCCGTCGGCTCATCAGCAAAAATAACAGACGGACTGTTTACCAAAGCTCTCGCAATAGCAACTCTCTGCTTTTCTCCCCCTGAAATTTGATTTGTATAGAAATTCAAACGATGACTCAAACCGACATCATCCAAAACTTCCTTGGCTCTTTTTACAAAATCAATTTTTTTGCTTGAATACGTTAAAGGCAACAAAACATTTTCAAAAACCGTTGTTTTTGGTAATAAATGAAAAGCCTGAAAAACAAAACCAATTTCTTCGTTTCGCAATCTTGCGAGTTCGTCATCATCCAATTTTGTCACATCTTTATTTTCAAAATTATACCCTCCCTCCGTTAAGCGATCCAGCAATCCGATGATATGCATCAGCGTTGATTTTCCAGACCCCGAAGGTCCCATAATTGCCACAAATTCCCCCTTCTCAATTCAAAAAGAAACACCATGCAAAACCTTCGTAGTCACCTCACCGGTCACAAATTCTTTCTTTAGGTTGTTTATTTCAATTAACATTTTTCTTTAGGATTATAAATTATTAGCTTTTTCCTTCGTAAAGACAGAATAAATCTCCACTCTACCAAAACTCTCAACTATCCGGCACAAACTACTTCTTCTTCACAAAAGTCACAACTTCCGTACCTTCTGCAAGATCAGAAACAACTTCAATCACACCATCATCCCCCCTTAAGCCTACTTCTACTTTTTCTTCTTTTAAAACACCATTTTCCAAAATTCTAATAACTTTACCATCGCCATTACGATCCAAAATAGAACGTGAAGGGACAAGCATCGCATCATACTTTTCTTCTGTTGTTATAATTACATTGGCCGTCATCCCCGGTTTTACTTGAGTCAAGTATTGCTCTGGAAAATCAATATTAGTTTTTACCTTATAGTATATAACATCCTGAATAATGGTTTCAGCAGGCTCAATCTCTAATACTTTTCCATAAAACTTAAGATCGTCTGTAAAAGCATCAAGAGTCGTTTCCACTTTATCACCAAGTTCAATCTTACTAATATCTGTTTCTGAAATATCCACTTCAATTTCAAGATCATAGCTATTTAGAATGGAAATAATCGGTTTTGTCGAAACCATTTCGCCGATTTCGTATTCTATTTTTGTGATGATGCCGTCGATCGGAGCCTTGAGAATACTTTTTTCAATGTTATTTTCTGCCACTGCCAGCATTGCTTTGGCTTGTTTGAGTTGTGCTTTTTGTAAAGATACGTCTTGACTCCTTGCAGGTGCTTTTATTTGTGACAATTGCGCCTCGGCGATATTAAGCAATTCCTTTGTGTTGCTTACTCGAGATTCTGCGGTTGTAATTTTTTGCTTCACCAAGACCTCAACTACATCCAATTGATTTCTTGCTGAAGTAATTGCATCACTCAAATTAGCATTGGCTTGCTTCAGGTTTTCTTCAGCAGTATTTACTTTTGTCGTATAAGCAATCTGCGCATCATTTAAATTTTGTTCAGCTGTTTGTACAGAATTAACAGCGTTACTAACTGTTGTAATCTGCGTATTTACACTTAGCTTTTTTGCATCTAAGTCATTTTGAGGCAAATGAATTGTTGTCACACTATTTTCCAGAACAGTATAAAACTCATTCAAGGCACTAAATGTTTTATCCAGTAATTCTTTATCCTTCTGAATGAGTATTCCCAATTCCTGCGTTCCATTTTGGTAGTTTTTAAAACAATCATTTGCTTCATCTCTTAATTCGATTCCATCTGCATAAAGCTCTTTTGACTTGGTTAAAGAGGCAGAATCTTTGAGTCCCAGACCGCTTTTAATAATATCATCTGTCAGCATTGTATTTATGATATCCAATGCATAAGTTGCAACAGAAATATTTGATTCCGCTATTTGAAAAGTAGAATCCTTGCGATGATCTAAAATTTGGCCATAGGTCGATTTCGCATTTTGCAAATTTGTTTCCGCCAGAGCAACAGCTTGCTCCTGAGCAGTTAAATCTTCCGGTGTTTTAGAGATAAAATCTTGAAGTTTATTTTGAGCTTGCTTAAGATTTTCATTTTCAGTTCTACGTGTATCTTCAAGCTCTTTAATTGCATTTTGGTAGTTTGTCTGCGCCTGATTTACGTTAGCTTGCACAACAGCAATTTCATGCCTAGTCGCGCCGGCAAGCAGTTTATTGTAAGAAGCTTGTGCAATTTCTACATTTGCCTGTGCCTCATTTTTTTTAATAGTTAAATCACTAAAATCTAGTTCTGCTAAAGTATCCCCCGCTTGGACTTTATCTCAGAGAGAAACATTAATTTTAGCAACTTTCCCCGTATTTAAAAAATTGAGATCAATTTCATCAGTAGCCTTCAAAGTACCTGTCTCGCTTACTGTTTGAATTAATTTCCCCCTCTCTGCCAAAGCAGTGGTATACTCTTCAGCAGGTCATTTATCTCAAAATACAAAATAAATTCATCCTCACATAAGAGTCAAAGCAAGCGCACTAAATATATATTTTTTCTTCATGGCAAATTATCTTAAAAATTAAGATTTGTTACTAAATATTTTAGCAAAAAAACTTTGTTTTTACAATATAAAAACACACGCACTGTTGCAGAAATCGGAGGCTACTATTTTAAGTTTCTGGAATAAAAGAGTATTTTGAGAATATTTTTCAAACTTTCTTCCGATTGAACTCCTCGCATAATTTTTATTCTTTGTTTGATTTGACCGTTCAGGTTTTCTAATAATTTTGAAGTTGAAGGAATTGATCCTTGGTAACTTAAATTTAGAATTGCTGCTTGCAGATTCTTAAAGAACCAATTCAAGACTTTCTTATACTTTTTTGTTTGTCAGCGTCCTTAAGTTATGTATTCCTTTCTCTAACTTTTCTAAACTACTAGATTTCAGAATATATTTCATTCGCAAATACATTACTTTGAGCTTTTTAGGAATACTTTGATATTTGAAAACTCGAATTTTTTCCAAGCTAAATTTTGTTTTTACTCTTCTAAAAATACTGCTGCGTCATTTTTATTAACCTCTTTACATTTCTAAGAAAAATCATTTTTAACGAAATTGTTTTGCAAAATTGGGGACAATTTAGAAATCATATATCTATTTAGTTTTATAGGCTCAAGATCTTCCTGTGCAACAAGCTAAAGCATTTTGTTCACTGAACAGATTGCTTTAGCTGTCTGCCTTACGCCATTCAGCCTATAAACCTAAATAGATACGAAATCACAACTTGACAAATAGTTAAATAAGGCTATTATAGCAAACAATTTATACACACATACTTAACTTATTCATGTATCAAGGTTACGCAATAGAAGAACCTTTCTCACTTCAAACAGTTGAATCTGGTAATCATGTCGATAGTCAGATGGAAATTTTTCACCATAAGCTTACAACAGCAGATCAAATTCCCCCCCCCCTTGAATTAGATGAATTCTCAGAAGTTCACCAAATTTTTAGCAAAGAGGTTCGAGCTTTACAATGTAAAAATATCCCCAAATCGCCAGAAAGAATCGTAACCTCACCTGTTGTTGTGATTGATGAGAAAGAATGGTTTCGAGAAGAGTTTAAAAATCCTTGGTTTTTAATCTATACTCTTGAAGAATTAGCAAAAGAATCCCATTTAAAAATTAAGACAAATGTAACCTCAGAAGTACCTCAAGATAATTTTAAGCTAATTGAAAAGATCATGCTCATAAAAAGGAGCTGTGATTTTAGAAAAATCAAAGAACCGAGACAATTGAAAGAAGCTGAAAATGACTTCAATAATTTTTTATTATTAAAAATAAAATCAATCCTTGATTTTTTTATCGATAATTATGGTAAATACACTCTCGTTATTAAGGATATTAGTTTTTCTCGTTTTTTGAATGGATGCATCAAAACATTACCTAACTGGTATCACAAAGCTTTGCAAAATGCTCAAATTATCATTGAACCACATACTTTAGACATGGTTGGTGCCCATTATCACAATGAGCCAACTGAACATAACAAACTAGCTCCTCAGGCGGATATTTTTTACTTTAAAAATAGGGATACAGACGTAATCAAGCCTTTTTTAGAGAAAATTAGAACAGGTGATATTGCTCAAATAAGCCTTGAAGAAGGAGAAACAAAAATAGAATCAGTCAAGCTAATGTTAAAAAAAATTAGCCCCTCTTACTTGCCTGATTTTCCAGAAATTGTTCCACAAATTATTGAAAAATATCAAAATCTTTTGCATTTTTTTCAAAGTATCAAACCTATACAAACTCAAACAAAGCAAAAGATACAAAAAATCTTATTGGCACTGACCATTGAAAGGGCGCGAATTGATACATTCAGCTGTCTCTATGAAAACTCTATTTCTTCAGAACACGACATACACGCTGCTTTAAAAGAAAAAATCGGCTACTTAGACTTGTTTAGCTACCATGAACAATCTTTAGATATAAGAGGACTAAATTTTGCAAAAAGTAATCCCAAAAAATCTTTTATAAGTGTTGGTTGTGAGTTTGCACCTGGAGGCAGAATCAAAAAGCAGGGAAACAGTAAGGTTTTTTTGCTAAATTATGAAGCTTTAGCTTTTCTAGAAAGAATTCCTGATGATTACGTTGAAGTAATCAATATAGATGTTCTGCTTGGAACTGAAAAATGTTCCTCAAATAAACTCATTCAAAGTGTTTATAGAACTCTTGCTCAAAAGGGAGTGGCTTCTTTTTATGTAGATCATACTAAAACAACACAACAAGATATTACAAAACAATTAAAATCAATTGGCTTTGATCATGTTGTTTTTCCTCCAATCAAAAGAAATGATTGCGATTATTTACACAGAAGAGGTCATCTAAAGAGTCATGAAATAAGAGTTGTTGCTGTAAAAGCAAAAAACAATGCAGATTATGAAAAAATATTAAGAGACTATTTTCAATATGAAGAAAATTGTTAAGTTTAAAGAAAGATTTTTCACTTTTTTAGCAACAAAATAGTGAAAAACAACCTTTTTTAACCACACTTTCACGGCTTTGATTCAATTTATAATTACTTCTTCACTCTCCCCAACCTCACCCGATCACTCTCCGTCAAATGCTGCTTACGCAATCGAATACTTTCCGGCGTGATTTCCAAATATTCATCCTCACTCATAATACTCATCCCACGTTCAAGCGTCATCTCCTGCGGAGGAGTCAGGCGAATCGCCTCATCCGAACCGGAAGCACGCACATTGGTCAGCTGTTTCCCCTTCGTCGGATTCACCACCATGTCATTCCCCTTCGCCACATTACCCACGACCATTCCTTCATAAACATCAATATTTGGTCCGATGTATAAAGTTCCACGATCCTGCAAATTGAACAAAGAAAAGCCCAAAACTTTTCCGGTCGCCATTGAAACCATCGAACCAACATCATGTTTCTCAATTTCCCCCGCATGCGGTTTAAAACCAATCACACGAGTATACATAATCCCCTCGCCACGCGTATCCACCACAAAATCATTACGATATCCCAGCAGTCCACGTGTCGGAATTTCAAAAACCAATTTTACATTCCCATGCTCCGGAGTCATTTCCGTCATATTTCCTTTCCGTTTGGAAAGCTTTTCAATCACCACACCAGTCATCTCATCCGGCACCGTAATCGTCACCTCTTCAAAAGGTTCCACTTTCACTCCATCTTCTTCTTTGATAATTACATGCGGCTGGGAAATCTGCATTTCATAACCTTCCCGTCGCATATTTTCCAGCAAAATCGCAATATGCATTTCACCTCTTCCGTACACTTTATAAAAATCCGTTGAATCAAAATCAATCTTCAAACCAACATTAATTTCCAGCTCTTTCTCCAGCCTTTCTTTAATCTGACGACTCGTTACAAATTTTCCTTCCCTACCTGCAAACGGGGAATTATTCACCAAAAAATTCAAAGAGATCGTTGGCTCGTCAATATTAATCGCTGGCAAAGGCTCTTGCTCTTCATCTTCACAAATTGTTTCGCCAATATAAATATTCGGCAAACCAGCCACCATCACAATATCTCCCGCATAAGCTTCCTCCACTTCCTTGCGATTCAAACCTTCAAAAGTAAACAGTTTGGAAATTTTTCCTGTCCTAGTTTCTCCTTCCGGAGTTTTAATCACAACATTGGCATTCTTTTTCAAAGCACCTTCATAAATCCTTCCCACCGCCAAACGTCCCAAGAAATTATCATAACCAAGGTTGAATGGTTGTACACGTAAAGCTTGCTCACTGGCAACATTACTGGAAGCTACGGGTACTTCTTTTAAAACAACATCCAGAAGTGGCATCAAATCTTTTGAATCATCCTCCATATTTGTTTTCGCAATTCCCTGCTTCGCAATAGCGTACACTGTCGTAAAATCAAGCTGTTCGTCTGTTGCTCCCAAATCTAAAAACAATTCAAAAACCATTTCATGTACATCATCGACACGTGCCGCGGGTTTATCAATTTTATTAATAACCACAATCGGCTTAAGCCCCAAATCCAAAGATTTTTTCAAAACGAATTTTGTCTGTGGCATCGGTCCTTCTTGCGCATCTACAAGCAAAAGTACCGAGTCAATCGAGCGCAAAACACGTTCAACTTCCGAACCAAAATCAGCATGTCCCGGAGTATCTACAATATTGATTTTGGTATCTTTATAATTTACAGATGTATTTTTCGCATAGATCGTAATCCCCCGCTCTTGTTCCAAGTCATTACTATCCATGCTCACACTTTCATCAGACATTCCCGTCTGCACCATCAGAGCATCAGTCAGAGTTGTTTTACCGTGATCCACGTGAGCGATAATTGCAATATTTCTAATTTCCATGTTCTTTAATTATTTAAATGCACGACATTTAACTATTCTCAAGTAAAAAAGTCAATCCCGAATCTTCTTTTACCAAAAAAGACAGCACACTAACTTGCCATCTTTTATGAATCAATTTGTTAATTTCTTAAGCAGCTTGATCAAACTCAACTTGTTTTACATCTGAAGTTGGTGAATCACTTAAATTAAACACAGAATAACCTATTCTCTTCCTAGCTTCTCGAGAAATTTCCTGGGGGTTTTGCTGATTCGGCAAAGCTGTCAATTTTTCATACAAAACCTGACCAGGCACATTTAGAGTTTCTGAATTATGAACTTGACGTATTTCATCTATTGCTTGCTTAGACTTGCCTTCTGAGAGGCTGATTAATTTACTTCTCACAACTTTCAAGTTTTCAACCAAAGCAGAATAATCCTTGCCATCAAACATTTTCACTTCAAAACGCTCTATATATTTATCCAAAACATCTGCAACACTCAAACCCGGATTGTTTACCAGACCCGCTGCAATCATTTTGATAAATCTTTTACTTGAATCTGCATTGATTTTATTTTTGCTCTTGGCTAAAAGATTTTTTAGAAGACTTAAATCCCCCCGATGTTCCAGCACAATCTTCATATTGGCGGGCGTTTTTTTAAAAGACGTGCCTTTTACAAATTCTACTGCTGTTACATCCTTAGGCTTGTTTTTTTCATAAAGTTCTTGCAACTTAAGCAAACTGGTTTGTTTCTGAAACTCCGTCATTTGTTGATGAAGTTCGCGTGCTGCAGATTTTCGCTTTAGAGCCTTAATCGTCGCTTTATGAAAGCCAATTTGCTCAAACCAACCAAAGATAGTAAGCTCCGGATTTTTCTTTTTGGCATACATAAATCTTTTTAAATAGCCCATTTTAATAACCTTGCTCTTATGTTTTTTGTCAAAAATTCGATTACCCATCTGATATTTTACTTCTTCCAAAACAGATTTTTCTGCTTGGGTTAGATTTACTGAAGCTAACTTTGTCGTTGCCAATTTCCTTTCAACCTTATTAATTTTTGAATGAACCTCAATCGCATTTGCCAAGACTAAATTTGCAATCACAGAAGGGTTAAAAATAACGGGGCTATTAATTTCTCTGATTGATTTTATATAGTCGATCTTTGCCTGAGCAATTTGTTCCTTCATTTGTACATCACCCAATCCCAAAGCTTTAATTTGCTCAATTTTTGTTAAATATGCCGCATAAGCATCTTCAAGTTCATCAAATTTCAGATTGTTATAAATCTCAGGAAGTTGATTTCCCAAAACCTTTTTTAAAGACCTCACCGCACTATCGGCATAAGTTCTCTGCATTTGTTTTGGTCCCCAAGACATACCTCCATCAGAAGGAAAAAACATCTTAGGATCATTAAAATTTCCACTGTTTTCCGAAGCCAAAACTTTAAATAAATAATTGTTTACAGATTCCTTGCCGGGTATTACTTTTGCTTTTTCTGCAACTTTAGGCTCCAGCTGAACTTGGTCTGTAAAATTTTGAATCTTACGATACATTTTAAACATAATGCTTGCCATCTTTTTTTTGTGCTGAGCGGTCAACTCTTTTGTATGATCAATTTTTGGGAAATAACCAAGCGCAAGATCTCGAGCTAAATTCTCATTCTTTTCAAGAAAAGTTAAAAACATTCCTTGGGAAGGTTTCTCTGTTAATAAACTAGGCTGCGCGGCAGGATTTTCTGCATTTGTAATTTCAGAAAAAATCATCTGCATTAAATCCTGAAGTTCTGCTTCGCTTGCAATAGTTTGTGCTTTATCTGGTACAGGAGGAAACTCTTCTGTAATCGTCAAAATAGGCTGAATAGGCTGAAGACCTGATTTTTTTTGTTGCGGTGAAACATGCGTTTGGTCAGTCGAAACTCCCTGCTTTTTTTTATCAACAGAAAGTAATTGCCTTCTTTCTGCTAAATTCGTTTGCTCAACTTTCTCTAAAGAAACTTTTTGCCAATCTTGAGGAGTAATTTTAAACCTTGTCAGCTTACCTTTATAATTTGCCTGAAGATGTAGGTTACCATCTTTTACCGAAATAATGTCACATTCCAAGGCCTCTGCTCCCTCCGGCTTAAAAATATATTTATCTCCAATCTTGAATTGATTTAAATAAGCCTGAAATTTTTCAAATAAAGCAGTTACAACCTTCGCATCAGGTAGTCCGTACAGCCTCCCCGTATCAATCTTCCGATCATCAGCAAAAGTTTTTTTAGCACTAAAGATAATATTTTTTTGCCATTTTTCTAAGCCAAGAGCCTTCGCAATTTCAGTGGCATTCATCCCAAAAGTCGCCACATATGATTGCAGAGAAGAAATAATCTCCTGTGCATAAGCTGGTTTTACTTTAGAAGCTTCTTCCTCCTGAACTTTGATAAAAGGTGAACCTTCAGGAGCCTGAATATCTTTAAGCACCAAAAAGCCCGGCTGTACATTTTTTACAAAATAGTAGTTACCCTGATAACTTACAAAAGAACCTCGCGTATATTCAGAAAAATCAGCTCTTTTTAGGTTTTCTGACTTTACAACAGGTTTCGTCATGGTAGCTTCATCAGCTACAGCTGTGACTAAAGGAGTTGGCAAATCATTATTAGTTGCTTCAGGAACAGTCTCTTTAGTAGCCATTCTCTGTACCACATTTTGTTCTATCAATGGAGCTTCTTGTTCTTTTTTTACTTTTTCCTTTTCAATTGAAGTCGCATCCACAGTCGGTCTCTTTACCTCTTTTTCAGTTTGCTTAAATTTTTTGTCAGTCGCTCGAATTGCCGCCAAATCTGCTCTCAATTGCTCTACCTTTATCATACTCGGATCAGATTTTGCAACTGGTACTTGTGGCAAATCACTAGAAAGATTGTTCATAAGCTGGGGATCTTGGTCACCCGTATAAGTCGGTGCCAAAACCGCTGCAGCAATTACGGTTCCTTTTGTCAAAGCCTTACTAGGACTCTCAAAAACATTCTTTATACAAGAACGGACTCCTCTCGTAATACGCTTAAAAATACCTGATTTTTGTTCTGGCGTCTTATCAAAAGCAAAAGGATGATTTCCTAATTGTTCAGCAAGTGTCATAGAAGCCATAGAAAAGAAGATAAATAAATTTAAAAAATTTTATACTTTTTTAACCCAGCTTCTTATTTTAAAACTTTTTACCTTATTTGTCAAGCAATTATTAATTAGTTTATTGTTAGTTTTTTTTGTCTATTTAATCACAAAAAAGTCCCTTTTGTCATTTTTTGCAGAGAGAAGTCATGTAGTTGCCAGCAGCAACCTTAGAACTTTCCGAAAAAACAGCCAAAAGGGACCGGTCAAACTCAGCCTGAACCAAAGCTCAAACCAAGCTAACATGCAAATCTTGTTTTTCTTTGGTTTTTTGTTTTAAAAAAAGAAAAGGTCAAACAAAATTTACGGACTTGGGAATTTGAATGAAGTTCAAACGTAGCAAAGCAAATGCCAAAGCGATTTTAAATAAATAAAACCAATTCGGAAGCATAA
>JANQMV010000008.1 GCA_028279865.1 Candidatus Altimarinota bacterium
ATCGACAGATTCTCCGCGAATCACCTTGACGACACTGAGATCAGCGCCATCCTGAGGATAGAGGATAGTGGAAACGGGTAAATCAACATCAATGACAAAGCTTCTAATTTCACTCCAAGCTCATTCAAGGCTTCCTGAGTCAATCGCCTTGACTCTCCAGTAGTATGTTCCACTTCCTAAATGAGAAGAAGTGTGATTAACAGAATTACGAGGTAAAGCTTGAGTTGATGATTCTGTAAAATCAACCACTCGGCTACCTGTAGAAACTAGCGAATCCGTTCAAATTTGAATTTGATATTTAACGGCATCACCATCAGGGTCATTTAAGTTAAAGGTTAAAGTTGGTGTAGCATCGTCTAGGCGTTCATTTTCTGCAGGAGAAACTAATACCGGAGCATCAGGCTCTGAGCTTGCTCTCCATGTCGTAGCAGTATAAGCAGTAGTATAAATTTCATCATAAAAACTAACCCAACCGGCAGTTTCGGACCAAGCATATCCTCTAAAATAACCATTTGTATCAATATAAACACCATAATTCAGGTTATCCTGACTTATAGGATCTATAATGGTTGCTCCTGTTTGAGTGTTGTCAGCAAGAGTATTTGATGACATTTGAATCCATCAGATATTGCTAGCCCAAGCCCAGCCAGACAGAGCTGCCTGTCCACCAAGTCCATGCACTTTTGTATAATAAGTCGCATCGGGGTGGAAGCTCGCTGCGTTTGATCAAGTTCCTGTTGAGTCTTGCAAAATTTCCGTGTCTGTCACTGTAAAGACACCAAAATCAAGCCAACCACCTTGCTCAGCCCAAGCATCATTGTGATCAGAATCAACATTGCCTGCCAAAACAGATTGTGGAGTGACTAAAAATAAATTAAGACATAAGACTGAGGCTAATGCTCAACGCAATATCATCATAATTTTTGTGTGTTTTTTTCAATTAACACCTAGATTAGAATTAGAAGCTGTTGTTTTCATTTTTTTGTTTTATTTATATAAAAATTAAAAAATATTACCAATTACAAGCATGCGCCAATGTCGCTGTATCACTCATTGAAGATCTTCCCTGAATATGAGCAGCAGCAGCCAGCCTCAACCAGCCTGCCCCATCTACACAGACACAAAATTCATAGCCTGAAGTCAAAGCAATTGAACCGTCCACACTAGCATCACACGTTACCGGTTCAGCTACATTTGTTGCAAGTCTCATAAATCCGTTTACATCCAAAGTTGCTTGTGGTATTTCTGTTCCAATACCGACTGAATCATTCACAAAGTCTTGTCTTAACGGACTTGCGCAGCTTCCTGGAGTACAACCTGAAGGTGGAGAATTAAAAGCATACGTTCCGACTGCAAATCAAAAAACTGCAATTAGAGTTCCCAAAAAAGTTGGATTTTTAAGGAGATTTTTCATTTTTTTATTTTTATTTAATTAAATTGTTTTTTCACGAACTTTTCCTATTGTACCAACTTTTTAACTTGATAGCAAGTGTTTTTTATAAAGTTTAATAAAAAATAAAGCAAATTTAAAAAACAATAAATTCTTGAAGCTTGATAAAGCTAAGTTAAGTCAGCTTAAATTTGTTTCCTTCAGGCTATATTTCAAATTTACCTAAAAAGTCATTAGGAGAAACTGCCCCAAACTTTCGTGAATCTGTTGAAATATCAATATTGTCACCAAAAAGGAAATAAGTTTTTTGTGGGATGCGTTTATCTTTTATATAGAGTTTAAGCATTTTTAATTCGCCATCCGAAAAAATATATTCCTGATCTGCGGAATTTTTTAAAACCTCACCATTAACATGAATTTTTTTTCCGACAATTTCAAGATCGTCTTCTGAAGAGACCCTGACGACTTTGATTAGAGGTCGCTCATCTCCACCATAATGATAAGCCACGATGTCACCTTTTTGAACATCTTTACCACATTTGTAATAATTTTCCAAAAGGCTAACCTCTTCACCATTTTTTAATAATGGAGACATGGAATTGCCATCGACAACTTTAGTGACTTTTTTTATTTCACATGCTCCGGTTTTTGTTTGAATTGTTTCTACGTCTTGAGATTGATCTGCTTGGTCTTTGTTTTCTAAATTAGTCGAACAAGCCGAAAGGAAAATCAAAACAAAGAATGTTTGTATAATTTTTTTGTTCATAATTTGTGTGAAGTAATTATTTACTTTTTAAAAGCCCTGAGTAATTTAGCAAAAAAAGGAGTAAAGATTAAGTGAATCGAAAATGTTATTGTCCAATGATTCCTATAAAAAACTTCAGACAGCCAATATAGCAGGGATAAAAAAAGAGTAATAAGAATGATTTGTAATAAATTGGTATTCACATTCGAAACTGATCCGTCAATATTATTTGGTCTATCCCAATGCAGATAGAAAGCCGCCAAAGCGGCAAGAAAATTTAAAATTGGTAAAATTAAGAAAAGCAAGTTAGATTCCGTATCGAAAACATAACTTATAACTGCTATGGAAGAAAAAAGATTTATACTAACCATAAAAAGCAACATAAAGCCCTTTTCAAATTCACTTTTAATTCTTTTTGAAAATAAGTGATAAAAAGATAAGGCGCAACCAATCCAAACAAAAAACAAAAAAATGGATGCACTACCATCTTCTGTACTGAATAGTTTAAAATAAAGAACCCTAAATTCTCCACTGCCTGCAAAGAATAAAAATGTCAAAACTGCTGTAGAAAAAAGCATAATCTCATCATATTCTGGAATCAACCATCCGTAATATTTATCTTTGTATTTTTTTTTATCTTGCATGGATTGGAAAGTTAAAACCGAGTTCATTTTACATGACATACTATAAGGTAACAAAACCTTAAAAAGTCTTAACCCACTGATTGCTTCCGAGGTTTGAAACAAAGCCTTTCATTTCCAGAATTGTTAAAACTGTAGAAAGTTGAGCTGTATTGATTTCTAAATCTAATTGTAAGTTGTCAAATAACAAAGGCTCTTTAGATAAAAAACTTAAAACTTCGCTCTCCACTGAATCTAAAGAAGAAGTATCCGGAAGTGATTTGATTATATTTTGACTTTTTACCAGTTTTAAATTCAATTCTTCCAAAACATCTTCAGAATTACGCACAAGTTTCGCCTCCCCTTTTTGAATTAAATAATTTGTGCCTTCGGATTTCTGACTATAAATACTCCCCGGGATAGCGAAGACTTCACGGTTTTGTTCAATTGCATTGCGTGCTGTAATCAGTGATCCTGATTTCAATTTTGCTTCAGTGACAAGAACCCCTAGGCTCATCCCCGAAATAATTCTATTACGACGCGGGAAATTGTAGTTATGCGGAGGGGTTCCCAGAGGAAATTCAGAAATAATTGCACCATTTTCGATAATTTTGTCTGCAAGCTTGCGATTTTGAACCGGATAAACTTGATCAAGTCCGTTTCCTAAAACAGCAATCGTACGAGCTCCTACATTTAGGGAGGCCTGATGAGCAAGTCCATCTATCCCTAAAGCTAAGCCAGATACAATTGTTAAACCTTGCATTGCAAGACTGCGCACAAAGGCATCCGTAACTTGCTTTCCATATGTTGTAACTTGTCTTGCCCCCACTACGGCAAAATAGTTTTCTTTTGGATTTAATTGACCTTTTATATATAAAAAAACCGGAGGTGCAGAAATTTCTTTGAGCAAAATAGGATATTCCTCACTTTCAAAGTCTATTAGTTGAATCTTGAGTTTTTGAATTTTTTCAAACTCTTGGTTCGGATTAATTTTTTGGATTAGTTCTAATATTTTTTCTATCGTCTTATTCTGCAAACCTGCTTCTTTTAGGCTTTGTTTGTCTGCATTTTTCCAAGCGGACTCAAGGTTACCAAAATATTTTTTAATTTTTTGGTAACGTAAAAAGGTTAATTTATCCGTGGCTGCCCAAGCAGAAAAAAAAGGGTTCATATGAGTCGAATTTAAAGATATTTTTTAAAAAACTAGCATGATAAAACTTGAGAAAGTCTAATTCAAAAAAATAATTAGTTCAAAAATAATTAAGAAATAATTAAAGGATTATAGGATAAATACTTTTGAAAAATATCAATCTTTTTTGTCAACAGTATTTTCCCGGTATTCACCTTTCGGAATATTTTTCCGGCACAGAGAAAATTGACATTGAAAAACATTTAATGTATGCTTTGTTTAGATAAAAAATAAAAATCCTAAGAGTAACAAAATTGAATCGAATAGTTTTAGGCAATTAAAAGTTTTAAACAAAAATCTTAATAACAACCTTCTTACTAACTAAAAACTATCATTAACCCAGCGAAGGAAATCTCATCAAATCATTGTTAATAGAATCTTTGTCTTCGGGCGAGGATGGGATATTTGCCGGGTAAGGTAAGAAAATCTAAAAAATAATTTGCTGTAAACATCGTCAATCTGTTCACTTTTAGGGCTAGATCTTAACCCTAAATTTTATGTTAGAAATTATGTACGTTATCATTGGCTTGTTGGTCGGTGGTGGTGTTGCATTTTTTTATTTCAAAGATCGAAATAAAAAAGATGATGCGGAATACCAACACAAAGTTGAATCAGCCAAAAACAAGCTTAAGGAAATCGAGCTTAAACAAAGAGAGACCGAACACAAAATTAAAGAAGCTGCCGTAGAGGCAAAAAGTAAAGCACAGGAAATTTTAGATGAGGCTAAAAAAGAAGAACAACAAAAACGCTTACAGCTTGAAAAGCAAGAAGAAAAGCTGGAAGCAAAAGAAAACAGTCTTGATGAAAAAGTGAAATCCGTAGAAGAGCAAAGGGACAAAATTAAAGAAAAAGAAAGTCAATTGTCAGAAAAACAGGAAGAAATTGAAAAAGCAAGAGCAGAGCAGATTGAACAATTAGAAAAGATTTCAAAACTAAAAAAAACTGAAGCAAAGGAGCTTCTATTGAAACAAATTGAAATTGACGCTGAGGCAGAGCTTGTTAACAAGATGAAAAAGGTTGAGCTGGAAACAAAGGAAGAAGCTGACAAAATCGCAAAAAACATCATTACGGGAGCTATTCAAAAATACGCAGCGGAAGTCGCAAGTGAATCAACTGCAACCTTGGTTGAACTGCCGAATGATGAAATGAAAGGACGTGTCATCGGACGTGAGGGACGGAATATTAATGCCTTTGAACAAGCAACCGGTATTGATGTTATTATTGATGACACGCCGGGAAGTAT
This sequence comes from Candidatus Altimarinota bacterium, assembly GCA_028279865.1. Classification (GTDB taxonomy): domain Bacteria; phylum Patescibacteriota; class Gracilibacteria; order JANQMV01; family JANQMV01; genus JANQMV01. The sequence goes on from JANQMV010000008.1 coordinate 5,188, forward strand.
TGTGATTTCCGGATTTGATCTGGTGCGTCGCTATATTGCCAAGAGAGCTCTGGAAAGATTGATTGAAGACGGTCGTATTCATCCGACTCGTATTGAAGAAGTTGTTGAAAAAAGCCAGGCTGAAGTCAAACAAATGATGAAAGAGTTCGGAGAAAAGGCGGTTTACGATACAGGTGTGACAGGTTTACATCCGGATCTGATTAAACTAATGGGGCGTCTGCGTTTTAGAACAAGTTACGGTCAGAATGTTTTAAAACATTCTATGGAAGTATCTTTCCTTGCTTCTGCACTTGCTGCGGAAGTTGGTGCAAACGAAGATATTGCAAAGAAAGCCGGTTTATTACACGACATCGGTAAAGCCGTAGATCATGAAATTGAAGGTAATCATTCGATGATTGGGCGTGATATTTGTAAAAAATACGGACTTTCCGAGCCTGTTATCCACTGTGTGGAAGCCCATCACGAAGATGTGCCGTTTAATAGTATTGAAGCAATCTTGGTACAAGCAGCTGATGCAATCTCGTCTGCGCGCCCGGGTGCTCGTAAAGAGTCTTTGGAAAATTATATTAAGAGGTTGCGAGAGCTTGAGGAAATTGCGAATGGTTTTGAGGGCGTAGAAAAAACTTTTGCGATTCAAGCCGGTCGCGAAGTTCGTATTTTGGTTGATCCTGAGAAGATCAGTGATATTGAGATGATGAAGTTGGCAAAAAATATCAGTCAAAAAATTGAAAAAGATTTGGATTATCCGGGTCAAATTAAGGTAAACATGTTGCGAGAAACTCGCGCTGTAGATTTTGCGAAGTAGGGATAATTAGAGAGACCATCTTTTTCGGAATAAAGTCTGGAAGGAATCTCTCTTACTACAAAAAACAACACATTTTAGTGTTGTTTTTTGTATATCAAATGCTGTCATTCACGCGAAGGCAAAAATCTATTATTACCTTGTCGGGAATCTAAACCTCAATTATCCTTTTATTGTATAAGCTAAAAAACCGAGTAATGCCCAGACCGTTTAAAATACAGGATCAATATTTCAAAAAAGCCAAAGCTGAGGGATACAGAGCTCGCAGTGCTTTTAAGTTAATTGAAATTGATGATAAGTTTAAAATCTTTAAGAAAGGTCAGAGTGTGCTTGATCTAGGAGCAGCTCCGGGCAGCTGGCTGCAAGTGATTCAAAAAAAAGTGGGTAAACGTGGAAACATGGTGGGAATAGACCTGCAAGAAATAAAAGCATTAGGAGAAAATGTTGCCCTCTATCAGGTGGATATTTTTTCTGAGCTTGTGGAGGATTTATTGATAGGAGAGAAGTTTGATGTGATTACTTCCGACCTTGCGCCCAAGACTTCCGGTATCAAAGATGTGGATCAATGGAAGTCAATTGAGCTAAATCAAGCAGTCGTTGAGCTTGCTCAAAAGCATCTTAAAACAAACGGCATTGTGATTTTAAAAATTTTTATCGGTGCTGATTTTCAAGATTTTATCAAAGAGCTCAAAAGCAGATTCAAAAAAGTTAATACTTTTAAACCCAGAGCCTGTCGAGATCGGAGTTTTGAGACTTATATTATTTGTCAAAAATAGACTTTCAGTAATAACGAAAATTACGGAAGAGTTTTTTTCGATTTTATCCTAAACCACTATTGTTTCGATAATCTTCTCTTACTTTCTCTAGAGCTTTTTGTTTAGCTTTTTTCTCTCTTAAAAGAGGATCATTTTTTAAAGAACAAACAGTACAGGCGTTATTTTCAGCACTCATACAACCTTGAGATGTTAAAACTTTTCCAAGCTTTATTCTTGCATCTTCAACATATTTAAAGAGAGGAAGGCGAGCTTTTTCTGAAACCAAATCAAATATCGGTTCATCGCCATTGTTAGGTCTAGCCTCTTCACAGGCAGAATGCGCTTCTTGGCACACAGATAAAGTTATAAACGCATTCGCATTATTCTTCGCAGCACGCGTAAAAACTTTTAGACAAGGTGGTGTAGTATTAGAAGCTTTTTCTATCATGGCTTTTTAATGAAGTTAGTTTTTTATAAACAATTTGCGGCTCTTTTATGATCTTTTCGGGTTCCTCCAATTATAAAAATATCGTCTATTTTTTTGCGACTACAAGCTTGGCAATTTCCTCCTTCTTCTGGATAATCTATCAATGCAGTTAGTAAAAAAATCATAAACGCCTCTCGTACCTCAGCTTGTGTACCTTGTAAATCTAGTCCTTTTGTTTCTTCAAGGAGTTCTAGAACAGAGTTGAGAATAGATGAATCTTTTGGTTGCATATGCTGCATGTTAGGGTTTGTAGAGCAAGCTGCTCGTCCTGCTTGTATAGCCTCTGTAATTCCGCTCTCTGTCTCCATGGCTCTTAAACAAGGAGTGTAAAGCTCTTCAGGCCAAGTTTCATTAGGCATAATTTTTTGAATTAAAAAAATTGGGTCTTGTATTTTACACATTTATACAAAACTGTCAAGCATTACAAAACTTCTTAGGCTTCCCACTCTGTACTATGCATATAAGCCTTCTCACCTACCAGCCCATCATAAGCGACAATTTCAATATCTGCCTCACGCATAAGCTGTAAAGCATTTTCTAACTCTTCTCTCCACTTCTCATCTGTGCGCTCGACCATTTGTTTGTGAATAACAAGTTTTTTTATACCTGCTGTAATAATCGCATTTGCACAAGGAACACAGGGAAGCCATGGCATTACCATGGTTAAATTTTTTGTTGAGATCCCCTTACGTGCGGCGTTGTAAAGTAAATCTCTTTCGGCGTGATTGAGATAGGTATGCTTTGCTTTCCCTTGAAAACGCTCTTTTTTGAATTTAACTCCGGGAGGTAAAATATTGAGTCCTGATAAAATAACCTGCTCATTCTTAATTAATAAAGCGGCATTATGCGTGGAAGGATGATTGCTCTTACGAGCAGATCGATAACAATCCTTCAGCCAATTTTTCAATTTTTCCGCTTGCGAAGATTTTACGTCTAAAGTCTCGGTATTCATACTTTATTTTAAACGACTGATATAACCAAAAACACTTAAAGCCGCCGTAGAGCCGGCACCAGTGGCTGTGACAATTTGTTTATAAGCAATATTTGTACAATCACCCGCGGCAAAAATTCCCGGCAGGTTTGTCTCCCCTTTTGCATTCACTTCAATTTCGCCATAGTCAGTAATTTTGACCAAATCCTTGACTAAATCAGATTGCGGAAGATAGCCAATATTAATAAAAACACCTTGTACTTTTAAGGTTCTCTCTCCGCCTGCAGTCTTAATTTTTAAGCCTTCTACGATATTTTCTCCTAAGATTTCAAGCGTTTCGGCTTGATAAAAAATTTCCACATTTTTTAATTTTTCAACCTTTTCGACCAAAATTTCAGAGCCTGTAAACTCTGCATTTATATTAACTACATAGACTTTTTTACCAATATTGCTAAGCTGCAAAATTGATTCAAGCGCACTATTTCCTCCGCCAACTACCACAACATCTCTGCCTTTAAACAAAGGACCGTCACAAGTCGTACAATAAGTCACGCCTTTTGCGCGCAATTTGTTTTCTCCCGGAACATTTAAATGACGAGGTTCTGATCCTGTCGCGACAATGATTGACTTGGTTTCAAAAGTTTCTTCATCAGCTTTGACTAAAAAACTTTCAGATTTTTTTTCAATTCCGGTAATATTTTCTCTATGAAAATCAAAGTCAAATTCTGCAAAATGTTCTTCAAATTTTTGCGTCAAATCAGTTCCGCTAATCTTCTGGTAACCGGTGTAATTTTCCACTATTGAAGTCTTGAGTAATTGTCCGCCGACTTCCGGTGAGACAATCACAAATTTCAGACCTTTGCGCGCGGCATAAATTGCGGCAGTAATTCCCGCAGGTCCGGCACCAATAATGACAAGATCATAGAGCATTTTTTGTAAGTTAAAAAGTTGTGTTTAATTTACATTTTTATTAGTTTTTAAGCAATCTTTCCTTGAGCACAGAGACAAAAAAATCTTGTCAAAAGACTCGAATTTAATTAAAATTCAGCGAGCAATAAAATAACCATTTATCATTAATTCAAAGAAATATGCCACGCAAAAAAACACACAAAGTCACTCACTTTACCATTACACTTTTAATTATTTTCAGCTTTTTCGCAGGAGGTCTCGGTGGAGTTTTCGGAAATCATTTTTTACAAAATCAGCAGCCAACAAGCACCGGCTCGATTGTTCCTGAAATTAAACAGGAAAATATCAGAGAAGTGATTACAGAAAGCTATGTGGAGGAATCAAGTATCATTGAGACCGTAGAAAAAGTCAGCCCTGCAGTCGTTTCTGTTGTTGTGACGAAAGACTTGCCTTTGTACAGACAGAATTATTATTTTGATCCGTTTGAAGATTTTTTTAATGATGATTTTTTTGGTTTCCCTCGCTTTGAACGTAGGATGCCACAGCAAACTCCCGAATCACCTCAAACCGAAAGGCGCAAA
>JANQMV010000009.1 GCA_028279865.1 Candidatus Altimarinota bacterium
TGTACATGTTTTTTTGTTGATATTTAGTAAAATGTAGTTTCTAGCTGCAGACCCCCTCCAGCTCCCCCTTGGTAAGGGGGAGAACGGCTCCTTCTATTAGAAGGTTATTTTTGTTCTCTTCCTTGGTTAGGGGAGGTTTTTTAAGAGATTGCTTGCAATATCCTTCAAGATTATTATAAACATCTAAATTTGAATAGCGTAGTATTTTTATTCCAACACTTTCGATCTGTTTTTCTCTCATTCTATCATATTCTTGAGCATCTTTTGTGAAATGAGAATCTCCATCAACTTCAATTGCAAGTTTTAACTTTGGGCAGTAAAAATCAATGACATATTGATCGACGCTGTATTGTCTTCTGAATTTATATCCTTTCAATTGTTTATTTTTCAAATGCATCCAGAGAACTTTTTCTGCATTTGGCATATTATTACGTAAAATTTTACGCTTAAATTTTGTTTCCTGTTTGTTAAATATCTTTGTCATTTTTTTCAGCTTTAGCTGCAGACCCCCCCTCGTCTTTTCCTTACCAAGGAGGGGAGTATGAGAGGAACTTGCTTTTTTCTTGATTTTCTGCTAAAATTAGACGATTTTATATCTGAATAATAAACCAAGGAATATGGAAAATCAAAATAAATCCCAAGAATACGCGCATGAAAAAGCTGTGTTTGAGTGGACTGCACCTGAATATATTCATTATGAAAAAGATAACCGCTGGTTTACGGTGGCAGGTATTTTGGCGGCTGGTTTGATTTTTTATGGAGTTGTCTGGGGGTCGGCTTTTTTCTCGATTGCGATTGCCGTTTTGGCTGCTGTTTATTATTTACAAAATAAAAAACCTCCGCGTCGAATTCAGATAAAGCTTTCAAATATGGGAATTAAAATTGATGAAAAGTTTTTTCCTTTTAGTAATTTGAAATCTTTTTGGATTATATATAATCCACCGGAAGTCACTACTTTGCATTTTAAAACTGTGAAGAATGTGAATTCAGAATTAACAATCCAACTCGGAGAAACCGATCCTTCTCCAATTCGTGAATTTCTGGCACGGCAACTGCCCGAAGAGGAAGGTAAAAGTGAGAGTTTTGTAAATATGTTAGTGCGGATTTTTAGATTATAAAAAAACATGTCAATTTGACTCGACATTCCACAGCCTGATCAAACAGAACTTAAGCAAAAGCTTAAAGTTGATGAAGCAATAAAAGCAATAGATCCAAAACTGGATTTAGATAAGATTATTGCAAATTTGGAAATGGAAACCGATCCCGAAACTGCCGAGCTAACTCAGCGGCTTAAAGAGATGGGAGAATTAGCTGAAAAAGAAAGACAGGAAGCTTTTACAAATTTAAAATTAGAGGTACGTTCGAGTTTGCGTGAATCGCAGAAAGAGATTTTGGGAACGGTGATTGATTTATGAGTCAAAGAAGGAATTTCTTTTGATCAAATCTATAAGGAATACGAGCCTTTGATTTGAGAAAGAGCAAATTTAGCACATCTTTTGCTCGGTAAACTCTATGCGGAAATGCCTCAAGGAGATGTGAATATTGCGCATAAAATCGATGTTTGGAATAAATACAAGCAGTACAATTCTGAATTTGCGGCAATTGGAACAAACTATGAAGGTGTTATGAATTTGGCGGTTCAAGAGGCAATTGAAAATAATATACACGTGCTGACTTTTGCTGATGTGGAAGCAATGGAGAAATTGTATGACGGAGCAATTCCATTTCAAACGGAAGGGAGCAGGGACTTACATGCTTTGATAAGAGAAAGAGAAAAAATGCATAAAAAAACTTGGGAAGAAGGGGGTTTTGCACAAGAACACAATGGTGTAGATCAGATTATTAAGGCAAAAACATTGATACGTCGAGCTTGCTTGGATACGTGAGGTGATGCTGATTTGGCAGAACGTTTGCCGGCTGTTGTTGATCCGAAGTTACTTAATCTTCTGGATGCGTGGGCAAATGGCAAGGTTGATCAGATTAAACCGGAAGACTTACCGCATTTGGCAAATTTATTAAAACAAAATGTTAAGCCGAGCCAAATCAGAATGTACGAAAAAGATCCTCTGGCTTTGCGTGGTCAGCGAAAATTTCTCACCGCAGAAGCTTACCATCATGCCTATGAGTCTATTGCGGAGGAAATTTATCGTTCTTTGGATGAAAAACAGCGTCTTTTGGTTGATGCGGAAATGGGGAAAATTAATAATCCGAAAGATGCGATTAAGTACATTGCGGATGTGCGTACGGATAAAGAGCGCAGAGAAGCAACACAAATTTTCAAAGAACTTGCTCCGAAGAATTTGTTAAAAATACTTGCGATGATTTGGGGTGGTTCTTTGGCAACGATCAACTTAATTGCGTCTAAGGGTGATGTGATGAGTAATGAGTATTTTTGGATTGGTGCGGGTGTGGCTGGTACTGCGGGGATGAGCTTGGCGGATCGTCCTTTATTCGGTAAAGATCATGAAAAAATGCTCGCTATGGAAAGGCGTTCACAGCATGTGTACCCTTTTAGAGGTGCTGTGCGGATTGAAGGGGAAAGTAATTTGCCGAATCAGACTTTACCTGATTATATGGAAAGTAATCCGGATGAAGTGGCTTTATTAAAGTCAAAAATGAAAAAAAACAACTTATCTATTGCAAAATTGATAAAGCAAAGTGAGGTTAAAACAAAAGTTAATCAAGATGAGGAAGGTCGAGGTGGTGAGAGGATCAACCTTTTGACGAATAAGAATTTCAAGAATGGCAGCAAAGAAGAGGTGAATCCCAATAGTAAGGCTGAAATCAGAGAAGGTTATGAACGTTATTTGTTTCTCACTTCTTTGAATAAGCTGGGTATCAAAACTCTGGCAGATTTGGAGCTTTATCAAGGCGTTCAAGAGATGAATAAAAAAGGACAACAAAAAATTGAAACACAGATGCGTATCGCAAATAGAGCAGAACATTATGGAAATGTGGGACAAATTGGTGAATTTATGAGGAGTATCGCAATTGTGGAAAGTCGTGGAAGTGGAGATTATTCTGCGAGATGACCTTTGATCTTGTCAGGTAGATATAGATGAGAAAGGGCAATGGGAAAATATCAGGTAATGCCGGGTAATCTACCCCAATGGAGTGAGGAAGCTTTAGGTAGAGCTATTTCAGAGGCAGATTTTATGGCTAACCCGAACTTACAAGATACCATTGTAAAATATCAGATGCTGAAAGTTTTTAATAAATATTGAAACTGGGCTGATGTAGCGAGTGTCTGGCATAGTGGCAAACCTTTATCCATAGCTCAAAATCGCAGTGATGGTTTAACTACCACTCCTCAATATGTAAAAAAAGTGGTAAAAAATATGAAGACGAAAACAGTATAATCTATTATTAATTTTTTATGGCAATCAATGAGAAAATTATTGGCTATGCACGGGAAGTCACTCAATCCAAGGGGTTGAATGAACTTAACCTTGTGCGTGGAGAGGCGGATCAGATGAACCTTCAGTCTTCTCAGGATTTAGCTGATTTAATTCAAACATTGGGACAAAAGATTACTCCGACAGAATATATTATTGCCTGAAAGTTAGATAAAATTTTACAAAATTTCGGTTTGGATTGGGAGAGTTTGCAGTGAGCGCAAAAGGAGTTGCTGACAAAATTAATCTTAAGCGAACCGGCGGAGGATTTGTCTCAAAAGTTTCCTGTTGCAAACGCAATTTATGAGAAAATAGGCGCAGATGGTTCGTGGGAGAGAGCATCTCAGGATGAGCAGAACCGGGCAATTGCTCAAATCGGTTCTATTGCGCATCTGGCGAAGAAAGACACTGACCTTGCGCATCTGAAACAAACGCTTGATGCGGCAGGTTTGGATGCTTGAGATGTTTTGGCCAAGCTTGCTTGAATTAATAAGGCTCTACAGTCTGCAAATTTGATTAAGATTTCGGACTTAATGTCTTCTTCTCCGAAAAAAACCGGAACTCTGAAGCAGAGACCTTCTGTCGAGCCTGTGAGCAATGTGCCGGTAGATCAGGATGCACAGAGAATTAAGAAGACTTTTGAAGAAAATGAAAAGCCGGTTGATTTTGGTGCGAGAGCACAAGTGTCGGGACGTGTTCATACTTCGAAAAAAAAGACAAAAAGCAGGGATGATTTAATTCGAGAGGGTTATCGCAAGGCGGAAGAGGAGGCAAGGAAACATTTGGAAAAACAGCTTAAAAAAGAGAACGCAAATATGAAAAATTTGCATAGAAGTCAAAAAAGGTTTCAGACAGAGACGACAACGACTACAACCAAGAAAGATCGAAAGGGTTGGTTTGCCTGAGCTTTGACCGGTGGGGTGATTGGAGGTTCGGCTCTGCTTGGTTATTTGTTTAGTTAGGGTTGAGAATTTTGATTGATTTTTTGCTATTAAAATGGTAAAATCAGGGGAATTATAAGATTGAAAATCTTGACCTTAGCCAAGTAAGAGAAGGGAGAGGTTGGGGTAAAAACTATTTTATCTCTCCAGTAATGTGGGAAAAGGGGAGGAGTTGCTATAAAATCTAGCGCTTTAAAAGTTTAAAAAATGGAAAGAACAAGGACAAAAAAGAGGGTTGTGCAAAAGGAAATTTTGGTTGATTGAAAAATCTTAAATGTTTTTTTGTCTCTTGCTGAGGATAATTACCAAGATTTTCTGGAAAATTTTAAGCAGGAAGAAAGGAGCTGGATATTGGACTAGCTTTCTCTAAAAGGGGAGGGATTAATAAGAAAATTTGACAAAATAATTTTAACCTTTAATATAAAAAGACTCAGAGGGAAGATAAAAAAGCCATGACTTGTTTATTTCTTTCTAATGTCAAGATTATGTCACTAGATGGTTTTACACCACAGGGAAAGAATGATCATCAACCATTATCAAATCTTAACTTTGATACTAATGCTTTTTTGAAGGAAAATGGTATGGAAGGGAGTATTGAAGTTGCTGATTTGGTAGAAAAAAAGAAGCAAGCTGTTTTGACTGTGTTAAATCAGGATAAGGCTTTTTTGAAAGATTTGCAATCTGCGGTGAAGGATGGTTTGGATCGCGAGGAGTTGATGCCTTTGGTGCAGAAGGCTTTGGCAAATCCTGACGTTAAGGCGATGTTTAATGAGGGGGCGACTGAGGCGGATATTAAGAATATGGTTGCAGAGATTTTGTCTAACCCGGATTTGCCGAAAAGCGGGATAAAAAAGATGGTCAGTGCTTTTAGCCTTGCACTTGCGACTGTTCTAGCTCTCTCATCCTTCATAGCTCTTAATCCAGGTAGTGCTATGGCGGGTGGTGATCCGGAGAGTGGTGTGGAGCAGGTGGAGCAGAGGATTGATTTATCACCTTATATCAGAGGAGCAAGTGATAGAGATTTTTTCATTACTGAATTTGGTGGTACTTCACCTATACAAGTGCAAGAAGCTTTAGATACTCTAAACTCAGGTTTAGCGAAGAGCAAAGGAGGTTTTTTAATCGTAACAGACAAAATGATTATTTTTTCTAGTGGATTAAAAAGGTATGATGCTGTTACTCGTGAAGGAGATTGGCAAAAGGAGTTTGTTTATAAGTTGATTTATTATTTAAACAATAGAAAAGGAAAAAAGATGTATTATTGGAGCAATAAATCTTTAGCGAATGCGAGAGTTCCTTCTGGTGAGAAGTATGTTGAGAAGTATCCACCGAAAGAAGAGTTAGAAAAAGATTCTCATGTAAAAAAAATGTATGCAAAATTAGCAGAACTAAAGGAACTTTTACAAAAAGAACCTGAAGTTGCCAAATTAAAAAAAACAAAAGTTAAATTTGTTCAAAGTGAATTAAGAGGTGTACATGATTTACTTAACAGGCATATTTCTGAGCTGTTGAATTCTGGAAGGGAGCTTGATGATGAAACTTTAGAGTTGGTTTTTCAAGTAGCTGCTTCCATAAAAAAAACTACTGAAAATGATGATTTAGTCAGAACAAGTGTGGTTGATATTAGCGATCAACTTAATTTGATATCGGAAGGTCTAGAAAAATTCCTTTCCAAAACGGATGTTTAATAAAAAATTAAAAACGTAAAAATAATGTTAAAATCAATTTGAAAAAAAAATAATAGAAATTCTATACTTTTAATCTGATTGTTTTGATTGCTGTTTTTTGTTTTTTTGCTGAACTGAAAAACTGTTTCTTTGCTTGATAATTCAGGTCTTTATTTAAAAAACATTTTTATAATTGATCAAGCTAAAGCAGAGACTTTACAAGAGATTCAAGCAGAAATTGCAAAATTAGAATCACAAAAAAAAGAAGCCGAAAAGAATCAACTGACTCCGATTGTTGATAATTTGAATACTAAAATCGAAAAACTTCAACAAAAACTTGTGGAGGTAAAAAATGAAGAAAATAAATCAGAAAAACAAAAAGCTGCGGAGGCTTTTGCAGCAAAAATTAAAGGTTTGGATGATGAGTTTAATGATGCTTTGGAAGAATCAAATGAATTAAAAAAGCAGGTTGCAAGAGAAAAAGGAAGACTTTCTCCGGGAGGCTATGATAGAGATGAAGAGTGACTTATAAAAAACGCTGAAGAAAAGGCTCAAGACGCAGATAAAAAATTAACAGAAATCCAAGATAAAATGTCCGCAGAGCTAGCTCAGGCTTCTCAAGAATTGGAGAATTTGAAAAACTCCAACGCCAGCACAGAGGACATTGCTATAGCGGAAGAGAATGTGCAAACTTTAACTGAAAAAGTGGCTAAGCAAGAAGAATTAAAAAAGACAAATGCAGAAAAAATTGAAACTGAAGTTAAAGCTATAGAAGTGGAAGAGTCTAATGCAGCAGAGTCTCTAGCAAAAAGAAATGCGGAGAGAAAGGAAACTGAAAAAAAACAAAACAGCCTGTGAACGAAAGTAAAAAAGGCTCTCTCTGATGAAGAAAAAACCATGCTTGAAAAAGCAGGTATCTGAATGTCAACTGCTACAAAATGGTTGATGATGCCTTCTCTGTCTGTACTTGGCTATGTGGGAAAATTAATGGAAAATGAATTTATTTTTGATTCAAATCAAGAAACTGCATCTGGTCAGTTGTTGGGTATGGAAGGAATGGAAGGGATGCTGAAAGAAATTTGGATTTTAATGCGGGATATTGTCAATGTCCTGTTTGTTTTGGTTTTGCTTTTTGTTGCTTTTATCAATGTGGTTAAGGAAGCTTGATCAACCTCAGGTTGGGAACTTAAGGCAATTTTGCCGAAAATTGTGATTGCACTGGTAGCAGTCAATTTTTCTTGGTCAGCCTGTAAGGTCCTCATAGATCTTTCTAATGTTGGTACAGCAACCATCTTAGCGATACCACAAAGTTTTTGAAGTAGTGAAGATAAACTGAAATGTAAGGAACTAGAAGCAACAAAAGGATGAGCTTTGATTACTGAAGATAGTTTATGTATACCGAATATTCGTAAATTCATTGTGGATACAAATTTAGGATCTTGGGTAAATGCGGACAAAACAATTGTAAAATTAAACCAAGGTAATACTGGTGGTGATATCCTTAGGGCGATGGAGCAAATGGATAAAATAGAAGGAATGGATATGGATTATGAAAGTAATGCTGTGAGTTATTTGCTGTGATTAGCAGGGAATGACATTGTCACAATGGCGAAAAACCAAGAACATATACAAACCTTAGAAGATCTAACAATAGATGCGCTGGTTTCTGTGATTCTTGCCATTGCTTATTTTATAGTCTTTATTTGTCTTTTTATTGTTTTGATGGCGCGTTTGGTTGTTGTCTGGATTGTGATTGCTTTTTCTCCTATCTTAGTTTTGCAATTTGTCATGGGGGATAAGTTTAGCATTACCGACAAAATCGGAGATGTAAAAATATTCAAAGAATTCTTCATGCCGATGCTTGTGGCTTTCCCGATTGTAATAGGACATATTATGCTTACTGCAGGTAAGACTATGACATGAACAGCTGCTTCTTGAGATACGACTCTTTTTGATAATATGTTTGGTGGATATAATCTGATGTGGAAGATTGCTGCGATTGTGATTCTCTGGATGGGAGTGTTTAGTGCTATGAACGAAAGTGTGGCAAAAGGTGTGGTGGGTACGATCAAAAGCGGAGCGCAATCTGCCGGAAGATTTGCTATGAAAGCATTCAGATACGCTCCGGTCTTCCCTGTGAAGGTGGATAGTGATGGTGATGGGCAACTTACAGAGAAGGATAGAAATGCTACCTTTGCTGATTTAGCGAATATGACAAAAATTCCAAGTCAGATTTTTGACCAAAAAGAACGACAGTCTAGAGAAGATATTCGTAATCATGCTAAATCTGTTTTAAATATTGACTTAGGAGGTAAAACAGCAGATCTACGTGATTTTGAAGCCATAAAACCAACTGATGCTCATGCAATTAAAGGAGCTTTGGAAAAAGTTGCTCAAGGAGATTCGGAACTAACTTCAGATGAAAGAAAAAGAATTGTCAACCATCTTAAAGAAGGACGACACCTAGAGGAAGGAAGGGCAAATCAAATGATGAAATTAGATGACGATCAGTTTAGGTCAGCATTAAATGATCGTACATATGTAAAGAATAGGGAAATAAGAGATGGTAATTATAATTATCGAGCAAAAGCTGAGCCAACGAAAGGTCCTTCAGCAGAGACCTTATCAGGTGAAAAAGCAGCTGTACACGTAGGAAATCAAATGTCTAAAGTTGTAAACAATAAAATCGAAGCAGTTACAGATAATAATGACAAAGGTAAGCTTGATGCCAGAACTTCTCTTTATTCAATGATAGAGAATATTTCTGGAGACTCCGGAACAACTGAAAAAGTTTTGAGTGAATTAGAAACACAGTCAGATAGAATTGATGATGGAAAAGATAAAGGAAAAATGAAAGCAGAGATTGAAGCACTCGGTAAATTTATAAAAGACACAAATGGATTAGATGAATTGCAAGGAGCAATCGGACGTGCTAAGAAAGAAGGTGATGAAGAAACCAGAGTGGGCTACTTCAAAGCAATTAGTGAGGCGGTTTCGAAAGGCGAAGAAGGTGTTGCTGAGCTTTGAAAAATCGCAAAGGAAGAAGTTAAGCAAATCGATGCGCCAAAAGAAGAAGAGCAAACCAAAGATGATTAAAGCTAAACAGGAGAGAGATGAGATCTTTTTAAAAGATCTCATCTCTTAAAGATAATATAAAAAAAGCTTTCAGATTACTAAAACCTGAAAGCTTTTTTATTGTTTGAAAAAGAAAAGACTTCTCTAAAAGGTTTTAAACCTCCACTCTTGTAAATTCCACAACCTTTGCATCTCCCAGATATTCACCCACGGTTTGAGAAGGCTCTTTCACAAAAGCCTGACCAAGCAAGGCGTTTTCAGAGCGGAATTTATTTTCTTTTCCTTTTAGAATATTTTCAATAATATTTTCCGGTTTTCCTTCTTGCTTAAGTTGCTCAATCCAAATGCTTTTTTCTTCACTGACTAAGTCATCAGAGACTTCCTCGGGAGAGACAAATTTAGGATTCATCGCTGCAATATGCATCGCAACATCACGTGCTTGTTCTTCTGTTCCATTCTCAAGCGCAACGACTACACCTATTTTTTGATTCATGTGAATATAGCTTCCAATTACATCATTTTCCTTTGTGATTTTTAAAACATCACCCATAATCATATTTTCACCTAATTTTCCAACCAATGCTTTTACCTCAGCACTCATTTCTTCTTTGATTAGCTCGGGAGCAGCTTCTTCCGCTTTTTTGGCAATGCGGTTTGCCAAAGATACAAAATCTTCATTACGTGCCACAAAATCAGTTTCACATTTAAGCCCGGCAACTGTTGATCCGCAGATCACTACAATACCTTCACCTGTTGCTCTATCAGATTTTTCTTCTGCTTTGGCTGCACCTTTTTTACGTAAAATTTCGATAGCTTTTGCTTCATCACCATTTGTTTCGGTGAGAGCTTTTTTACAAGCCATCATTGAAATACCTGTTTTTTCGCGCAATTCTTTGACTTGCGCAGCTGTAATACTCATAGTTTTTTAATTATTAAATATTTATAAGCTCCTTCCCGGAAGGGGAGGCTGGATGAAGTTTTTAAGAAGGGCTGTTTTTATACCTCCCTCAGCTTCTCTTCAAGAGTAGAAGAGAACTAGAATTTTAATTTCTGTGACATTCCGTAGATAAGAGGGATTTTCCAGTATTTTCCTCTATATGCCTGAATCATGGCAATGATAATGACAACAAGCTCAAACAGCATGACTGTTCCCAGCATAAATTTAATCAAACCTCCAATTCCGGGAATGTCTCTCAAAATACCTAAATAACGAAACAAAAAGAAGAAAATTGCAAGAACCAAGGCTTGTTTTCCATGGAAATCGCAGTACTTACTATCTTTTTTAAGCAAGAGCGGCAGAATTGCCAGAAAGCCTAAATATCCAATTGCAGAGAGAATTTTTTCATCTGTGGAGAGGGCTCCTTTATATTCTTCATCTTGATTATTTTTCTTTTCCGGTTTTTCACTAGGGGGAGTACTCGATTTTGCTTCTTGTGGCACAGCTGCTTCCTCTGTGGAATGATTTTTTTCCGCTAATTTTGCCTTTGAATCTTCCAAAATCCGCTGAACATCTTCGTAACTGTCAACGTAACGTAAAATTTCTTCACATCCGTCAATAACTTCGCTGTATTTGCCTTCTTCATACCAATTTTTTACATGGTTATAAGCTTCTTCGATTGACATGCCATTGTTTTTTTGAAACTGTGCCGCTGATTCTTGATTAGCTTGTTCCATAGTAAAATAGTTATTAGTAAGTAGTGCTTAGTAAGTAGTTTTAAATAATTTTTAATCAGACTGTAATTTTTTTATTAAACCTGAAAGCATTTTTCTAATTTCTATTAAATTCTCCATACTTTTTTGCAATAAATCAAGTTGTTTAATGAAGTTTAATCTCCTAGCAAGCATTAGTTGTGTTTCTAGTTCTGCGCAAGACCCTTGCGCTATTCTAGAAAAATTCGAAAAATCTTTTTTTGTAGAACGTTGTGAGCCTTCTGCTATGTTTGAAGGAATTGAGACGGCACAACGTTTAATTTGACTTGTAAGACCGTAAATTTCTTCTTTAGGAAACATTCAGTAAGTTTGTATATGTCCGCAACCAGATCAAATGATTTTTGCCAAACTTTTAAATTTTGATAACCAGAAAACATAAAAATTAAAAGTAAGAATCTACAAACTACATACGAATAACTACTTACTTAACTTAGTAACCTTTGCCGGTTTCTTTTTTGGCGCACTTTTTTGAGCATCAAGGATGACATCTTTCACAAAATCAAGAACATAAGTTACCGATTTTAATGCGTCATCATTGGCGGGAATGAGTTGGTCAAAATCATCCGGATCAGCATTTGTATCACAAATTCCAATTACTTTCATTTTTAACTTATGAGCTTCTTTGATCGCTGTTTTTTCACGACAAGCATCAATAACAAACATCACATCAGGGACAGAATACATATCGGCAATACCAATAAAAGTATCTTCCAGTTTTTGCATTTCTTTTTTAATCTTAACTTGTTCTTTTTTGGTATAGCGTTCCAATTCATTATTTTCTTCTTCTTTTTTTAGTTTTTTATACTTACGAATACGTTCTTTAATTGTTGAAAAGTTTGTTAACATACCGCCAACCCAACGATGAGTAACAATGGGCATTCCGGTTGTTTTTTTAATATCTTCTAAAAGTGCTGTTGTGTGCTGCTTTGTTCCTACGAAAAGGATCTTTTTACCGTCAAGAACGGTTTGATGAATAAAATCAAGCGCCTTTTGCATTTCCAGTGCGGTTTTTTGCAAATCAAAAACATGAATTCCACTACGTTTGCCGTAAATATACGGTTTCATTCTTGGATTCCATTTTTGGGTTTTGTGTCCAAAATGCATTGCAGCAGCAAGCATTTCTTTGAGAGAAATTTCTTTCATAACTCCTTGGGGTTAATGCCTGAATTTCTTCACTTTTCGTTGAGCCCCGTATTACGGGGAGGAATGACGAAATCTGAAATAAGGCTAAATATAAAATACGCAAGCATTTTACAGTTTTTCTACCTTAATGCAAACGATTTTTGTTTTTTTTGACAACTATTTAGAGAATACTTGGATTTAAATAAATACTTTTAAAATGGGCTTTTGGATTTTTCTCTTGCCTTTTTTGGCTTAAATCTCTAAAATCCCTGCGTAATTAATTTAGTGGGAGGAGTGCGCAGCTCTGTTTGACCACGTAAAAAGCATTTTTATGAAAAAGTACGGAAAAAACTATCGCTCAAAAAAAGAATTATTGGGTGAGAAAGAATTTTTTGGTTTATCAGAAGCTGTTAAACTTGCAAAAGAAACCGCAACAACAAAATTTGATTCTACTTTGGAAGTTCATTTCAACCTAAATTGTGATCCAAAACATGCAGATCAAATTGTGCGTACGACAATTGTTTTGCCAAATGGAAGTGGTAAATCTCCGCGGATTGCTGCTTTTGTGACTGAGGACAAAATAAAAGAAGCAAAGGCGGCTGGTGCGGATATTGCCGGAGAGGATGATTTGATTGATAATGTTGCGAAAGGGATGATTGAATTTGATCTGGCTATTGCGATGCCTGCAATTATGAAAAAACTTGGAAAGGTAGCGAAAACATTAGGACAAAAACGCTTAATGCCGAGTCCTAAGGCAGGTACGGTTACAGATGATTTTGAAAAAGCTATTAAGGAATTTAAGTTAGGTAAAATCGAGCTTCGCACGGATAAACACGGACAAGTTCACTCTATTTTTGGTAAAGCTTCATTTGAAGAAGCAAAGCTTCTGGAGAACTTAAAAGTTTTGACGAAAGCTCTTGTTGATGCAAAACCGTCCGGGGTAAAAGGCTCGTTTATTAAAACAATTTCTTTAGCTTCAAGTATGGGGCCTGGGATTAATTTGGATGTGGCGGAAGTTTTGAGCGATCTGAATGTTTAGTTAAGGTTTTAATTGCTAGTTCGGCTTTTATACAAAAAAACGCCATATGGCGTTTTTTTGTATCTTTAACCTCATCTTAAATAACGACAAGGATAAAATTTGGGAGTAACAGAATCAAATAAGGTGCAGCCATAGCTGCACCTTAAGCTAATAAAAACAAAGAAAATGTTTTATGCTTTCAATAGCTCTAATCTGTCTTTCTTCTTTTTATCCCTGACGATTTTAATTGTGTCTCCTTCGTGTAGTTTTCCTTCAAGCAGCTTCTGTGCAAGCAAGTCTTCTACTAAATCTTGGATATTACGACGTACATCGCGCGCTCCAAATTCAGGATTATAGCTTTTTTTAGTTAGAAAATTCATTACGGCATTACTAATGTTGAGTTTAAGGTCCTTCTCATGGAGTCTTTCTTGTAGTAAATCAAGTTGCAGTTTTACAATTTTCTTGATTTGTTTTTGGGTTAGAGGTTTAAAAACGAGTGTTTTATCCAGGCGATTTATAAATTCCGGACGGAAATGTTTTTTCATTTCCGCTATTACCATATTTTTTTTCTCTTTGTATTCATCCTCAGCTTTTTCAATTTCATCATTAGTGAGAGAAAAACCGATTTTTTGAGCTTCTTGGTTGAGTACTTCTGCGCCAATATTGGAAGTCATGACAATGATTGCATGACGGAAATCGACTTTTTTACCTTGAGCATCTGTAACATAACCATCTTCCATAATCTGTAAAAGGATGTTGAAAAACTCAGGGTGTGCTTTTTCAATTTCATCGAAAAGTACAACACTGTAAGGTTTACGGCGGATTGCTTCTGTCAATTGTCCTCCTTCTTCGTAGCCTACGTATCCCGCTGTTGCGCCAAGGAGACGTGAAACATTATGCTTTTCCATAAATTCTGACATATCAATTTTTATCAGTGCGTCTTTGGAATTATAGACTTCTTTTGCGAGTGTTTTAACCAATTCGGTTTTACCAACACCTGTAGGGCCGAGAAAGATAAAAGAGCCAATGGGACGATCTTTGTTTGCAACACCAACACGAGAACGTCTGATTGCTTTTGAAATCTCAGTGATTGCTTCGTTTTGCCCGATGATTGATTTCTTAATTGAGTTTTCAAGATTGATCAATTTGTCAACATCTGATTTCATTAATTTTGTCGTGGGAATTCCTGTCATTTTTCCAATTACTTCTGCGATGTCGTTTTCCGTAATTTTTGCTTGTTTTGAACGCGGAGGTTTCTGGTTGCGAATTCCTTCAATTTTTTTCAGAATGGCTTCTTCTTCTTTTTTTAACTTTAAAGCTTTTTCATAATGTTGCCCTTCGACTGCACGAGTTTTTTTGGTCTCAATTTTTTTCAACTTGGCTTCTTCTGATTTGATTGCTTTCAGATTGCTTTGCGCTTTTGCTCCTTTACGCGCAGAGGTTTCATCAATAAGGTCAATTGCTTTGTCAGGTAAATGCCTTTCGGTCAGATAACGACTGGAAAGCTCTACGGCTGCTTTGATAGCTTCATCAGTGATGATTAGGCTATGATAATTTTCATAAGTGTCGCGTAAGCCTTGTAAGATTTGAATAGTATCCTCTTTAGTCGGTTCTTCAATTTGAATTGATTGAAAACGACGAGTCAGAGCTTTGTCTTTTTCAATATGTTTTCTGAATTCGTCTGTTGTGGTTGCTCCGATAATTTGAATTTTTCCTCGAGAAAGAGCCGGTTTTAGAATATTTGCAGCATCTAGTGAGCCTTCTGCGGCACCGGCACCAATAATGGTATGTAATTCATCAATGAAGAGGATTACGCCGTTTTCTGATTCAACAGCTTCTTCAATCACTTGTTTAATACGATCTTCAAATTCTCCACGATATTTTGTGCCGGCGACAAGTTCTCCCATATCCAGAGCGAGAATTTGTTTGCCTAGGAGAGAATCGGGAACTTTTTCATTTACAATTTTTTGAGCTAATCCTTCAGCTACAGCTGTCTTACCAACACCCGGCTCTCCAATAAGAACAGGGTTGTTTTTTGTTTTACGATTCAGGATATGGATCAATCTTTGAATTTCTTCTTCGCGACCGATGATAGGATCCAGTTTTTTCTCTTTATATTCTTGATTTAGATTGGTTGAAAAGAAATCCAGTGCAGGCGTGTCGCTTTCTTTGTTTTTTGCATTTTTTTTGCCTTGCATGTTTTTATGTTTATAAGCATCACGATAATTTTCATCTTTTTGTAAACCAACAACAACTCCTTGTATTCCTTGGAATAAATCTGCGAGCGGTCCCAGTACATTTTGTGGGTTTTGAGGCATTGTGCCTTGACTTTGGGGAATATTTGCGAGAGCTTCCTCAGTTTGCTTTTTCAGCAATGTGTTTGTTATGTTCATGTGCTCTAAAATCGTCAGAGCAACGCATTTTTTTTGCCTGGCAATTGCATACAAAAGGTGTTCTGTCCCAATGTGCGCATGCTTATATTTAAAAGCGATGCGTACAGCATCTTCCAAAATTTTGCTTAAGTATTTAGATAAATTTTTATTGTCAGTTTGTTTTTTATCTTCTTTGCTTACAATTTTTAAAATTTTGCGAACGTTTTCTTGTGAAACTCCCAAAGAGAGTAATGTCGTAAAGGCAACAGAGTTGGGAATGCTCAAAATTCCTAACAAGAGGTGTTCTGTTCCGATATAAGCGGAATTGGCTTTTTTGCATTCTTCTTCTGCAAGTTGTAATGCTAATTTTGCGTTTTTTGTAAACTTATCAAAAGGGTTCATCTGTTTTTTTTATTATAATTTAAAATTTATTTTCGGTTCATCTTATCATAAGTTTTGCCTTAAATAAAGAGCAAAAGTCTTGACAAAGTGTCTTAAGATAATGTTTGAATATAAAACATTCTTAGCACTCTTTATTGTAGAGTGCCAGAAAGCTTTTGTCAAAAGATATTTTTGGGCACTGTTGCAAAAACCTGTGTCTGTCATTTGTATTTTCTAAAATAAAAGAGTATTTTCAGTAGTTTATACAATGAATTCTCTGATTTTACACCTCTAAACGTTTTAATTCTTTG
>JANQMV010000016.1 GCA_028279865.1 Candidatus Altimarinota bacterium
CTAAAAGAGCGTCAAGTGAAACTCGATTCACTTTGTGTTTTTGTTGATTACGAAACAGAGAGAGGTAAGGATTTTTTAAAAAAACACAATTTGCAATTACAAAGTTTCTTTAAACTAGCTGATTTTGATATAAATTTACCGAAACAGTCTTTATTAAAAAATTTACTTGAACCTGAATTAGTGTGGCAATTTAAAGCAAGTCAGCCCAGTTTGTGCTACCTGGTTCCAAAATCAACACCGTGCCAAGATGAAGACAGTTTATATTTTGGAACGGATTCCGGAGTTTTTTACGCCTTGCACAAAAAAGACGGAAGTGTGAAATGGCAATTCAAAACAGGAGAACACGTTCAGAAAAAAGGAATTTTTTCTTGCCCCGTACTTTTTAATCAGAAGGTTTATTTTGGTTCGTATGATGGAAATTTATATGCTTTAGATTGCGAAACAGGCAAAGAAAAATGGAAATATTTTGAAGCAGATTGGATTGGCTCTTCGCCATGTTTTTCGAAAAAAGATAATTTGATTTTCGTTGGTTTAGAATTTGGTTTACCAAATCGTAAAGGAGGAATTGTTGCTTTAAATTCTGAGACTGGAGAGAAAGTTTGGGAAGATTTTTTTGAAGATTATGTACATTGCTCACCTGCCTATTCTGAAGAATTAGATGTCGTTGTAATTGGATCTAATTGTGGTTATGTCCGTCTTTATGATGCTCAAACGGGGGACTTGTATTGGGAAAAAGAAATTGGTGCGGCAATAAAAAGTTCATTTGAGTTTGATACAGAGCGGGGGATTTTGTGTTTTGGGTCTTTTGACGGTAAAGAATATGGCTTGAATCTAGCTACCGGTAAAGTTGCATTTACCTATCAAACACAAGGTCTGATTTATTCAGCGCCACTGCTCAAGGACAACCTGCTTTTTTTCACTTCAGCAGACAAAAATATCTATGGCTTGGATCTTGATACCAAACAAATAGACTACAAATTCCTAACCTCAGCTAAAATTTTTTCGACACCCTCGGCTTGGAATCAATACATTGTTTTTGGTTCAAATGACGGCAGAGTTTATTTTTTTGATTTTGCTAAGAACAAAGTCGGATATATTCAGTTTGCAGAAAGGATTACAAATAAAATTATCTTTGACCAAAAGCATTGCTATGTTTCTTTGTATAACAATGAAATTTACTGTCTTAACTTGAATTCTATCAAAAAACAGTTAAAGTCGTCTTGGTAACCCCGACAGGAATCGAACCTGTATCTAAGTCTTAGGAGGACCTTGTTCTATCCATTGAACTACGAGGTCAAAAAAGAGAATTAACTAGTTGTATTCAAAACAATAATTTCAGATTTATCATCAGGCAAGTGATGCTTTTTGATAACATAAGTATCTTGTGCCTCTATTTCTGTTTTTCCCATCTTTTTTAGAAAATCTTGTAGAGTCCCCTTTTTTGGCTCTTCACCATTCATTTGATAATGCATCGGAATGATAATACGAGGATCAATTTCTTCAATAATTTCTTTTGCTTGCTCCGCATTAAGAGAATGATCTCCTCCAACAGGAATAATCAGGATTTCTACATTACCGATTTTATCCAAAATTTCATCACTTGCCTTGATATTGAAGTTACCCATATGGCAAATCCGGATATGATCAACGACAAATTTAAACGTAATATTTTCGATATTTTTTTTATTGTCATGCGTAGGAATACCTGTAATTGCAATACCATCAATTTCATATTCCCCCGGCCAGTTAAAAACTTTTGGATTACCGCTGATACCATCCAGTTTATTATTCCCCTCTCCTTGGCTAAAGGTGACAATTTTTGCCGCAATATCTTTTAGCTCTGGAACAGGATCAATAATAATTTGCGTTCCTTTCTCGTTCTTTAAAGTAAAGCACGATTCCCCTTTAAATTGAATTTCCATGATTGGTTTAGGTTAAGTGTTTTTTTGAAGTATAAATGACAAGCTTTTAGCTATGAGCCATGAGTTTTTTATTCCTCTCCTTTTAGGGGAGTTGGGGTATGCCTTATTTAATTTTAAATAAAACGTCATGGCTACTTAGGCACTTTATCCCTCTAGAAGGGAAGAAGTTCTTAATTGACTCTCTCAATTTTCGCTCCTAGTTTTCTGAGTTTTGCATCAAGTTTTTCGTAACCTCTATCGATGTAAGCAATATTTGTAATTTCTGTTTCTCCTTTGGCAGCAAGAGCAGCAATAACCATTGCAGCACCTGCTCTGAGATCACAACTCGCAATCGGACAGCTATTTAATTTTCGCGGACCAATTAAAAGTGCTTGATGTGGATTCATGAATTCAACTTTTGCGCCCATTTTTTCAAGCTCAAAAAGGTAATTTAATCTGCCCTCGAACAAGGTCTCAAAAATTTTACTTACTCCTTCCGCTTGCGTCAATAGAACAGCAAATGGCGCTTGTAAGTCTGTCGGAAAGGCAGGGAAGACGGCAGTGTGAAGCTTGACGGCCTTCAGATTATGCGGAGGTGTAATTTTCACTTGAGAGTCTGCTAGTTCAAAATTAGCTCCAGCTTCATCCAGCTTCTGCCAGAAACTATCGAGGTGGTCATGATTAATATTTTCAATTGTGAGTGATCCATTTGTAAGGACGGCGGCTAATGCAATTGTTCCAATTTCCAGATAGTCAGTTGTGACGGCGTATTCTGCATTAGCTGAATTTTTAATCCCTTCTATTTGAATTTTATGTGAACCAATGCCTTGTACTTTTGCTCCCAGCTTATTCAAAAAATGACATAAATCTTGTACATGCGGTTCTGAGGCTGCCAGCCTGATTTCACTTTTTTCTGCTATAGCGGCAGCTAGCATAAGTACATTTTCTGTAGCTGTGACACTGATCTCAGACATGACGACTTTTTGAGCTGTGAGTTTTTTGGCTTTGAGATGAATAATTTCTCGATCGTTGATTATTTCTGCACCTAAAGCAACCAAACCTCTTAAATGTGCAGAAATAGAACGCCTGCCAATTACGCACCCTCCCGGAAATTCCATTTTTACTTCTCCGAATCTGGCTAAAAGCGGACCCAAGAGTAAAATTGCGGCTCGCATTTTACAAACATTTTCGTGTTTAATTTCTTGATTTCTTAATTTTGAATGGTCGATCTCAAGAATATTATTTTCAAATCTGTAGAGAGTACCAAGTGATTCCATTATTTGCAAAAGGGCATGTACATCATCAATATCAGGAACATTTTTTAATACGGTTTTTCTCTTATTGAGAATTGTTGCGCAAATCAAAGGTAAAGCCGCATTTTTTGAACCGCTAGGAGAAAATGTCCCTTTGAGAGGGATACCACCTTTGACTAAAAATTTTTGCATGTATATTTTTATAAATTTGCTTCTTCTTTTTCCTTTGGAGCGTAGATCTCATAAATCTTGGCGTAGCTTACTTCAACCAAACATTGAAAAAACTCTAAAAGCCCCCAAACAAGTGGCATCGCAATAAAAAGTATGATTGTGCTTGAGCCTGAGGCTGAACCTGCGGAAGTTAACATAAATGCGACAATGCTAAATGCAGTAATACCTCCTAAGGCAACACCATAAGTTCCAATTAAGGGGTACTGTGCACCTGCAAAAACTTCCATGATCAAAGCACTCATTTGTGCAGAAAGAAGCAAATGAAAGGCGGCAATAATCTGAGTGTTCGTTCCTTCTGTCAGGAGATACAAGGGTGTTGTGAAAATAAAGAGTACTAAGTTTAGAATAAAGATGTTAATCAAAGTTGCTCTGGATTCTTGGTATTTTTCACGATCAGACAAAGCAATAATCTGAGAACTAACCATGTTTGTGGTAATTGTTGAGAGCAAAATCATTGTAATTAAAACAAATTTGGTGATTCCCGGACTGCCTTCCTCTTGAGCGGGAAGAGCTGCTAAAGATAAAAAATAAATCATTAACATAATAATTGTGCCGGAAATACCACCAACAATTCCACCTAGAATACGGAAAAAAAACGTACTGCCGGTTAGAGGTCGATTATTGTGCATATTCAAAAAATAAAGCTACGTGAATGATAGCATAAATCTGCTTTATTCCAAACAAAATCATTTAATCCCCCTTGAGGGGGCTGGGGGGTGTTTTGTCTTAGTTGAAAGCGTAAAGTTAAAAGTTGAAAGTAATAAAAAGTTTGTGAGAAAGAAGTAAGCATGATATTGATTAAATTTTCGTAATGCTAACACCCTCTTTATCTCCCTCAAGGGAGAATATAAGTTGATTACAAAATATTCAAAACCTGTTCTTTGATTTTTTCAAGACTTTCTTTCATCAAAATTACTATTTTTTGAATATCCGTATGATTTGCCTTTGAGCCTAGCGTGTTTATTTCTCGGCCCATTTCCTGAAGAATAAAGCCGAGTTTTTTACCGATTGGTTGATCAGCTCTTAGGTTCTCTAAAAAATACTCACAGTGATTTTTGAGCCGAACCTTTTCTTCGGTTAGATCTAATTTTTCAACATAATAAATCATTTCTTGCTCAAGACGATTTTCATCCAGAGAGTTCTTAGCAATATCTTTGATCTTTTCTTCTAAGCGTTTTCTGAGTTTGATGATACGGCTATTTTCATATTTTTCTATTTTTGTAAGATTGTCTAAAATACTTTCTACATTTTTCAGAAAATCTTTTTCAATAGCTGCACCGTCTTGTTTTCTAAAGTTATCAAAATCAGCTAAAGCATTTGAGATAGATTTTTTAATTGCTTTCCATTCCTTCTCGGTTAATTCAGCTCTTTCCGTATTTAAAACATCAGGTAAGCTTATGACTGATTGCAGTAAATTGTCTGAAGTGGAAACGCCCATTTCGTCTGCGACTTTTTTTAATTGTAAAAAATAGTTTTTGACAACGTTTTGGTTAATACTCTCTGGACTACTAACCTCAGTTTTGTCATAATAAATAGAAATTTCAACTTTACCGCGAATTACAGATTCTTTGATTATCTTTCTAATCTCAAGCTCCTTCTCGCGATAAAGACTTGCTGTTTTTACGTTTAAATCCAAGTTTTTGCTATTAAGCGCACGAATTTCAATGCGTACTTTTTTATCTTCCAATTCACATTCGGCTTTGCCGAAACCGGTCATTGATTTAAGCATTTTTTAAACTTCTTTAGGAAAATATGTTACTGCCATTATGTCAGATGATGCCTGAGAATAAAACAGTTTTTGACTTTTAACAAGAGAGAAGATATAGTGGCGAAGCGTCATGCTGGCTTGCTCCCGCGTTCGGGACAGGTTCAGTGTCTTTACCTAGAGTTGTGGTTTAGATTCCGGAGAAGCCGGAATGACTGATTGTGTAATTTTTAATTTTTAATTTCCAAAAGGATGCTAGCTAAAGAAATCAGACAGAAGTATTTAGACTTTTTTCAATCGAAACAACACGCGATTATTAAATCAGCCTCATTAATCCCGGAAAACGATCCAACTGTTTTATTTACTACTGCTGGTATGCACCCGTTGGTTCCTTATCTTATGGGGGAAAAACATCCTGAAGGCAAGCGCTTGGCGGATGCTCAGAAATGTATTCGAACCGGTGATATTGAAGAAGTGGGGGATGCTACGCATTTGACTTTTTTTGAAATGCTCGGAAATTGGTCGCTGGGAGATTATTTCAAAAAAGAGGCGTTAGAATGGAGTTATGAATTTTTGACTGACGAAAAGTGGCTTGGGATTCCGCCTGAAAAAATTTATGTAACTGTTTTTGAAGGAGATCAAGATGCTCCCTTAGACGAAGAATCAATTCAAATCTGGAAAGATGTAATGGCAACCAAAGGAATTCAGGCAGAACTCTTTGATGAAACTATTTCGGATAATGCAAATGCACGTATTTTTGCCTTACCAAAAGAAGAAAACTGGTGGGGGCCTGCCGGAGAAACCGGACCTTGCGGACCTGACAGTGAAATGTTTTATTATATTGGAGAAGGAATACCTGATTTTAACCAAGAGCGTCCGGGAATGAACGATGCTAATTTCGTAGAAATTTGGAATGATGTTTTTATGCAGTATGATAAGCAAAAAGATGGAACATTTAAAAAACTTGCCGCTCAGTGTGTCGATACGGGTATGGGACTGGAGCGTGTAACGGCGATTTTACAAGATAAGAAAAATGTTTATGAAACAGAGCTTTTTGTTCCGATTATCGACAAAATCAGAGAATTAGCCTACAAAGAAACTGAAAATATTCGTTCGATTCGTATTATTGCCGACCACATTAAAGCAGCAACTTTTATGATTGCAGATGGGGCGCGTCCGAGTAATACGGATCAAGGCTATGTCCTACGTCGTATTATTCGTCGGGCAATTCGTCATGCGAAAAAATTGGAGATCAAAGTAGAATTTACTGCATTGATTGCAGATATTGTGATTGATATTTTTGGGCATCATTATGCCGAACTTGTTGAGCACAAGGCTGAGATTGAAGCAGCTCTCAATCAAGAGGAACAACAATTTGCCAAAACTTTGAACAAGGGAACGAAAATTTTTGAAAAGGTAGCAGCAGAATCAAAGGGTGAAATAGATGGCAAAGATGTTTTTCATTTGTATGATACTTATGGTTTTCCGCCGGAACTTACCGCAGAACTTGCTGATGAAAAAGGTTTAAAAGTTGATTTGGATGGTTTTGAAAAACATTTCAAAGAACATCAAGAAAAATCTCGCCAAGGAGCTGAACAAAAATTTAAAGGTGGACTGCAAGATCATTCTGAAAAAACAACAGCTTATCATACCGCAACACACCTGTTACAGGCTGCTTTGCGTAAAGTTTTGGGTAATCATGTAATGCAAAAAGGTTCGAATATTACAGCGGATAGATTGCGTTTTGATTTTAATCATCCGGAGAAATTAACTCCCGAGCAAAAAGAAGAGATTACAAATTTGGTCAACAAGCAGATTGAGGCTGGATTAGCTGTGAGTGTCGATGAGATGACCGTAGAAGAAGCTGAAAAAATGGACGTGGTAGGAGCTTTTAAAGATCGTTATGGTGAAAAAGTGAAGGTTTATACGATTGGTGATCCGGTGAATCCGTTTAGTCGTGAAATCTGTGGTGGTCCGCATGTGGAGAATACTGCAGAACTAGGAACTTTTAAAATTAAAAAAGAGCAGAGTAGTTCTGCCGGAGTTAGGAGAATTAAGGCGGTGCTTGTCTAAACAGGTTTTAGACTTTAGTTGTTAGGCTTTAAAAATGTAAAGACGCAGCACTGCTGCGTCTTTTGTTATGTATTATCTTGTGTTTTTAATTCTTGTTTGAGATTAGGCAAGTGTAGCACTTTCACTTACGGGAGGTATCCAGAATTCCAAAAATTCAGGTATAATTTTGATTTTAAAAAGCCCTTCCCTTGTTTTTTCTTCCAGTTTTTCCAATTCTTTTTTTATTTCAGGTAGTTTTATGAAAGTTTTTCCTGAAATTTGTGTGTCTAAAATTAAGTGAATTTTTTTTGTAGTTTGCTTTAAATAAACCTCAATAGTATTTCCTGGGGTTAAATCGTGTGTTTCTGAAGTAATGCCGTATTTTTCAGCTAGTTCTTTTTTGTCATTTTTTGTGACTGGTTCTTCGAGTGTAATGGTTGCCGGAGTTAGTTCTACCGGTAAAATTGCTAATTTAAGTTTAATTCCATAAGCTTTAATCAAGTCTAGCAATGGCTCGATTTCTTCTTCTGCAAAGTCACCTTCTATGTGGACAGAAAGAGCATGATTTGTTTCTTCTGCTGTTCGAATCTGTTGTTTTACTTCTTGTTCGATTTTCATTTTTATGTGTCTTTTGATCTTCGTCTTGAATATATCTTAACTTCAAGAAGAAAGCTAATTACTTTGAAAAGTTAATCACATTTTTTAATAAATAATCGTACTTTTTTTGTATGTATAGGAGTCTCGAAGAAGCTCTGGATCCTTTGACTACAATTACGCTATCTCTTCATTTCGCTTAGCCTGACGGATTGGATATTTTTTATTAAAAAATATTTATCTATTTATCGCAACACAGATAATTTGCATTTATTTATAGTTTGGATATAATAATTTGAAACGTTGAGGCGAGGAAGAAAAAGCTCCTTAAAAATCAGGCACTGTGACCGGGAAAGAAAAGGTCTTGAAACAACAAGCTTCTAGCTGCCAGCCTTGAGCTATGAGCTTAAAACAAAAATAA
>JANQMV010000018.1 GCA_028279865.1 Candidatus Altimarinota bacterium
ACCTATGATTTTAGAGACGATGTAGCCTCTAGCCCCACTTACAAAGAAATTACGGGGCATGCCGCTTTACAGGTTTTTTGTAGTAACGGCATTTTAGAGCCGGGGGAAGAATGTGATGATGGTAATTTAATCAACTGAGACGGTTGTTCGAATCTTTGTAAAAATGAAGGGACAAGTTCAAGCAGTTCCTCAGGCGGTTGAAGCACGAGCAGTAGCTCCAGTAGTTCGGGTGGCTGAAGTACCAGCAGTAGTTCAAGTAGCTCGGGAGGGTGATCTTCCAGTACGAGTGGATGAGGCGGAAATTTTTATTCTGCAGTCTGTGGAAATGGCGTGATTGAAGGCAGTGAACAGTGTGATGATGGTAACAGAGAAAAGTGAGACGGCTGTAGTAGCACTTGCCGTGTGGAAGAGGGAGAAAGATTACATTTTTCAGCCGGTGATATTATAGAACCTGTTTGCGGAAATGGAGTTTTAGAATTGGGTGAAGAGTGTGATGATGGTAATTGAGACAATAATGATTGATGTAGTAGCTCTTGTGAGGCGGAAGAATTTATCGAAGATGAACCTCAACAAGAAGAAGAACCACCTCTTCCGGATGAAGAAATTGTTAAGCCTGCGGAGTGTGGTAATGGTATTTTGGAAGCAGGCGAGAGGTGTGATGACGGAAATAACTTGAATAATGATGGTTGTAGTTATCGTTGTCGTATTGAACCAAAGATTGAGCCAAGCCAAGAAGAAAAATTACCTCCTGTCTTAAATGAAGTTGAAAAAGAGGATGAAATTACTGATTTGGAAAATATTCAAAATCAAGAAGAGGAAGGCTTGCGTGAGGTTGCTCCTGAATTAGAGACGGCAAAAGCTACTTTGAACCTGCTTGAAATCTTATTTTTAATCGGGCTGTGGATATTCTTGATTTCAGATCTTGATTTTAAAGAGGAGAAGAAAAGGAAAAAAAAGAATCTTAGCTTTTTTAAAAGCAAATAAGCAAAGACTAAACCTCAATTGCCAAAATTGTAATATCGTCATCTCGTTCATGAGTTATTACTTTTTCTGCAGCCTTAAGAATTGCCTTTGGTACTTGCTCTATGGGCAGATTGTGATCTAAGTTTTTGCAGATTTTTTTTACTCGGGGAATGCCCTTAACCCAGGGCTGATTTTTGTTTTCTGTTTTGTCAGGTGCTTCAAAGATAAAGTCAGTGAAAAGAAATAACCTGTCTCCTTTTTCTATATTCATTTCTTGATACTCAAATTCAATGTCAGAAAAAGTCCCTAAGGGAGATCCTCTTTTTTCTAAAATTTCTACTGTTCCTGTCTTATTTACATAAAAAACAGGAGGATGTCCGGAATTTATGATTTTTACTTTTCCCTGATTACGATCTAATTCGAGATAACATCCTGTCAGATATTTTTCAGGAGGGAGAGTTTGAGGGTCTGTTAGGATTTGATTTAAATCACTCATGATTTCATGCAGATTTTTACCTTCCTTGCTAAGACGCCTTAATGTTCCAATAACCAGATCAACTTTTGAGGAAATTCCTTCACTGTGTCCTGTAAGATCTCCGATGAAATATCCATGTACTCCATCCGTAAGCGGAAGGACATCGCAGACATCTCCGCCTGCATAAGAGAGAGGCTCGTACAAGAGTCCGCAGTTAGCTTGCTGCAAAACTTCTGTTTGAGGTAAAATTGCTAGCTGTGCTTTTTTTATTTCTTCCAGTTTTTGCTTTAGTTCTTTTTGTTTTAGGTCTTCCAGAAGGACTCTGTCGACCTCACTTAAGACATGATGGGCTAGAAATGGTTTTTCTATACAGGCAGAAGCTCCCATTTGCATGCCTTTGATACGATCATCTCGATTTTCTCTTCCGCAAAGCAAAATAACAGGAATATCGGCGTGTTGAGGATCGTCTTTGATTTTTTCCAAAATTTCAAAACCACTTGTTTCAGGCAGGTCTGCGTCAAGTAAAATAATGCTTGGTTTTTGATCTTTTCCAAAAACATCATTCGTGTCCAACTGAAAATTAACTTCATATCCATTTTCATCCTTAGCTTCAAAACTTCCTCCTTCTTGAAAAGCGTCATAATTGTCAATGAATCTTGAGTTGGATAAAGTTGTTGCTAATCCGCGAAGAATGCCGGGGTTGTCATCAATGATTAAAACACGGCGCTCATTTCTTTTGATTTCTTGAGGTGGGTATGGCTTTTCATTTGAGTTATTTTTTGCTTGCTTAAAATGCATGGCAACGGTTTCTTGCAACTCGTTGATGCTGATTTGTCGAGGAGAAGTGTCTGTTTCCCTATCACCATTGGCGGGATCGTGAAATTGACGTATTCTGTTTTTATTAATGCGTCCGATTGCATGTGAAATTTTAGCGTTAATTTTTTCTTCGGTATCGGTGAGGACGACTAATTCTTGTTCCAATATTTGTTGTATTCTCGTCCGAGCTTTTTTGGCAAAATCCCGATCTTCTGAGTGCGGGGAACTAAAAGCCATGATGACCTCTTCTTCTGTTTTATTTGATCTGGCGATGATATCTCCGGGTCTTTTGTTCTTGCGTAAAGCTTCTCCCATTTTTTTTAAAAGTCGGTTGCGAATTTCTGTGCCGTATTTTTCTTCTATTTCGTCAAGGTTGTCTATGCTCATTAGCGCGAGAACCAATTGCCCGGGACCTCTTTGTAGTAGTTTGACGGCTTCGAGAAGCTGCACATTGAAGTATTCTTCTGTGTCTAATCCCGTTAGTAAGTCGATTGTTAAATTATTTTTAATTTTTTCTGATCTTTTTTGAAGGTCGGTAAATCTTGCCTCATTCTTTTTTATTCTTGCCAAAAGTTCTTCGATTATTTTCTCAACGGCTTTTTCCAGATTTTCTCTTTCCAGAACAATGCTTCCAATCCCTGATTCGAGCGCCTGAAGCTTTGCCTGAAAGGCATTACTGATTTTTATTAGCTCTTCTGCGGAACAAAGATTATCTGATTCCATACGCTCTAGCCATGCTTTAAAAAAGAGCTTTAATTCGCTGATTTCTTTAGCTAAAGGAGGGGATTCACTTTGATTATTCGAAACAGACTCTACACTGGTGAGTGTAGGTTGTTTATCAACACTATCGTCCATGTATGTTTAAAAATTAAAAATAATAAGTTTTTGAATGGCTACATTAGGCTTCTCTACCTTGATTTTGTTCTTTTATGACTTTTTCGGTGATTCCAATATCGTATTCAGTGTCATTAAGTATTCCTGTGTTTTTCTTGGCATCTCTCCTTGCTTTTGCCAGTAAAATAGTGATTGCTGGGGGAAGTTCATTTTTTTTGCCATTCGTTTCTCCATTGGGAGGTATGATTTTATCTTTATCAATTTGAGCCATGCTAAGTTTGTTAAAAAATAAAGAAAGTAAAAAATGTCTTATTCCTTTGAGTTAAGGGCAAACCTCATTTTCTACTAAACAACCTCGTCCGTCAAGTGGTCAAGAACAGCTATTTAATTTTTGTGCAACAGGAAATTTTTCTTCTAATTCACTTAGAATAGTTTCGTTTTATTGATTTTACAGACTGTTTCCCAATTGTCGTCTTCGGCGAGTTTGTTGCGGATTGTTTTGGCGCATTTTTGGCATTGGTGAATAACGAAAAAACCTTTCTTACCATCCTGACCAATTTCGAGGGGCTTCATTAGGCTGAGACATTGACTTTTTCTGTCTCCCGGAACATCTGTATCAACGTGTAGGGAAAAGAGACATTCTGTGCAGTGGTTACGGCAGGTTTGCTGTGCGGGCAGATTTTTCTTGCCACAATTTTGGCAGATAAAGGAGTCGTTGTTTGCGATAAAGTTTTTGCGTTGGTTTTTCATCAATTGAGGATAGTTGAATAATTTTATTGCAAAATTTAGGAATTATTTTTCATCAGGTGGTATGTCGTAGTAATCCAAGAGGAATTCCGCAATTTCTTTAAACACCGGAGCACCTGTAGTTGATCCCCAGGTATTTTCACCGATACGCGGACGATCAAATTTTACAATCATGACAAATCGAGGATGCTCTATCGGAGCATAACCGGCAAAAGATGTGATTGTTGATCCTTCTCCTTTTTCATAACCTACTCCGGTTGTTTTCGCAATCTGCGCGGTTCCTGTTTTTCCGGCTAAGTTATAACCGTCAATTGCTGCAGGTTCGGCTACTCCATTTTTAACCGCTGAGACGAGCATAGCACTGATGGTACTTGAAGTATCTGCGGAAATGACACGACGGATTACTTCTGTTTCCGTTTTTTCGACGTGATTGGTTGTATTATCTATCACAGAGTCGACAATGTGCGGTTGCATCAAGAGTCCTCCATTTGCAATTGCAGACCAAGAAGAAACCATTTGTATGACAGTTGCGTTCATACCTTGTCCGAATGAGGTGGTGTATTGCTGGGCAAGCGGCCATTTTTTATAGTAAATCACTGTTCCGTTTTCTTCTCCTTCAAGCTCTATGTCCGTCATTTCTCCAAAACCGTAGTCTTTGATATATTTGTATAGTAAGGGAGCACCCAGTTCTTTGGCGACAAAAGCCATGCCGATATTGGAGGAAGTTTCCAGTACGTTTGTCATGTTTTGCCAGCCGTTGTATTCACCAAGAGCGGTATGAATGTATTGTTTTTCTTCTGTTCCCGTTTCGACTTCGAGAGGTCCGTCTTCAAAGTATCTTGTCTGAGGAGTAATTTCTCCTGCGTCGAGAGCCGAAGCCATGACCAGAGATTTAAAAACCGAACCGGGTTCGTAAATTTCTTGGATTGTTTTGTTTAGATAAACACCTTCTCCCAGTTTGTTTTCAAAAATATAACGATCTAATTCAGAATTATCTCTTTGGTGTTTTTCGGCTAAAACATAGCGATCTTTTGCATCTTTGACAAAGACACGGATGGTATGAGGTACTTTTTCATGTTTTTTAAGTTGTCTTTTGGCGTAAACATTGCCGAATCTATTGGGGTCAAACGTGGGTGCGTTTGCCATGGCGATAATTCGTCCTGTGAAAGGATCCATTACGACGACTTGACCACTATCGGCTCTGAATTTTTTAACAGCCTGACTCAAGATCTCCTCGACTTTTTGTTGAACAACTCGATCAATTGTCAGCACAATTGATTTACCATCAACAGCGTCTGTGCTTTGGATTTCATTAACAGAAACTTGAATTCCAAAAGCGTCATTTTGCCTGATACTGTGACCTTTTTTACCTTGTAGCTCTACGTTAAAGTTTCCTTCAATGCCGTATTGACCAATACCATCGTGGTTTACAAAACCGATTACCTGCGAGGCTAAATTTTTGTCGGGATAGTATCTCCAGTGCTCAGGTATTAGGACAACACCTTTGAAATAGTTGGGAATATTTTCACGATCTTTGAGGTGTTCATTTTTAAAAGCAAATTTTAAATCCCAAATTTGATCTGAAATATCGGGATCAAGTTTTCTTTTTAGCGGAACGTAGCGAACATCTCTTCTTTTGAGGATGTTTTGGAGTCTTTGTACCGGTATGTCAACGAAGGGGGAAAGTTTTTGGGCGATTCGTTTGATTGAGTCTGTTGGAATTTCCACTGGATTGGCGTAGATAAAATCTTGTTTCGTATTTACATGTACACCGGGTAGTCCGAGTGCGATTACTCCTGACATTGTTTGAGCTTCTGCTCCATATTTAATCGGGACAAATTCGACTTCTTTTTGTGAAATTTTACGAAAGATGTCCTGTTTATATGCTTCAATTAGCTGTTCCCAAGTCCGTGTATCTTTTTCTTCTATCTCTTCTCCGCTTTCAGAATTTTCCAGTGTATAATCCGTATTGAATTCTACGGTGTTGCCTTGCGGACAAAGGTCTTTATTTTCTTTACAGTTGGTGTAATCCTCTTCTGTAAAGATAAGCGGTGCCAGAATTTCCGCAACTTTCATCTTATCTGGAATTTCCGTCGGGTCTATGTAGAGCAGGTCGAGGGTGGTGTTCGTGGCGAGTTTGTTGTATTGGTTGGTTTTATAATCTATGCTGAGAATTTCTCCTCTTCTTGCGGGAGTGACGATGTCGGAGTAGTATTGATTTTTGGCGACTGTTTTGTATTCGCCAGCCATAATCACTTGCAGGTAGAAAAGTCTGATTAGAATTATGCCAAAGAAAATTCCGACAAAGCCGATTAGTAGAGATAATCTGTTGATTTGAATTTTTCGTGTTTTTTTGTGTCTTCTGTAATTCAATGTTGTTTTTTTAGTTTTTTAGAATAAAGCTTCATTATCCTGAATAAGCGAGTGAATCAGAATACAAGTACGCTAACATTTTAAAGTTCGTCGAAAAAACTTGCAAACTGCAATGAATTCCAGAACTATAAAAATGTTGACAAAGAGTTGTTTTTATGATTAAGTTGTTTGCAATAAGTTTGCTCCTTAAAAACATTAGCTGAAAATTAGCAGCAGTGGTTATTGTAGTTAGGCTTTTTAGTTTACATTTTACTAGAGAAGCCGGCACAATGCCTGCTTCCTGCTAATTTTTAAGGAGGTGCTATGGCACTACTTATTTTTTTATCCATTATTTGTGTTTTTGCGCTAATTTATGCAACATTTCTGAGCGGAAAAAGTCGAGGTTACAACGAGGCGCAGCAGAAAATTGAAACTGCACTTCAAGGTATCCGTGAAAAGGTCAATGCTGCATCATTGATTTTATCTAGATTCACAGAAGTAGAACCTAAAGACTTTGCTGATGCACAATCTATTCTGGAGAGATCCCTCAGCGAGGTTGCAGAAAATGCAAAAAATAAAAAAAAGAATGTAGTCGCTTGGGCTATCTTTATGGTGTTATTCTCCATTTTGATCTTAGCCTCTGTTATTATTTTCTTTTAGACACTCAGGAGGTAAAAAATAAAAGCACGGGCTTAAGGAACCCCGTGCTTTTAGACCTATGTAATTTTCTTAAGTTTCTGCCACCAGTTATTTATACTGCCTGTTTCAATAAATTTAAACATTTTTTTTGCTGTTTTGGTTTTGATATGTTTTTTGATGTTATCCAACCAGTTTTGCTTTCCTTTATATCCCAATTCCAAATATTCTTTGGCTTGCATTGCCAGTTCCAATAAATCAGCATCTTTGGCAATGATCGCTTCTGCGGTTTTTTTTGTACGAAATTCGTCAAAGTCATTTTCGATTTTTTTTGCAATTTTGGGCGGTAAATTTTTGAGTTGTTCTGTGGTAGCTAATTTTTCTGCTTTTTTGGTGTCTATGTAGCGAGCCATGATTTTGTGATGGTCTCCGATACGTACTTCGGCGTTGTCATGAAAAAGACACATCAAAAGAACCTTGTTACTATCTGCATTTTCTAATTCAGCTAAAACATAGCCGATTTGGGCAGTACGAAAAGCATGTTCTGCAATTGTGTCGGGATCTTTGATGCCGGCGATCCAGGAACCGGATCTTTTAATCCGTTTTAAGGCGTTGATTTCGAAAAAATAGTCAACAATTTTTTGCATGAAAGCTTTTTATTATTTATCTGCTTTTTTCTGATTTTTATTATACTGATTGCTGATTTTTTATCTATATAAAAACTTTGCAAACAAAGAAAAATTAGTTTCGTCTTCCAAGCTGTCTATTTTTAATCTTTGTATAAAAATGGAGAGAAGGACTGTTCTAAAGACTATACCACCTTCTATACTGGCGCTTTCTCCCAGTGTAGAGGCTGGAAATCCGGAGTTTGATCCAAGACAAAATAAAACTGTACTCTCTTTTTCTAGGAGCTTATACTGTAAATAGCTTTTGTTTTTCACTATGCTATCATTAAACCTAATTAACCAAAGTTTTAATAAAGAAGGGGAGAGTTTCTATTTGGATAATCTTCAAAAGCTTTTTGATTTTTTTTCTAAGCTAAACGAATGGAAAAATTTAAAAGGGACAATGAACCTAATTTTAATTGATGACTCTGAAATTAAAAAATTAAATAAAGAATATCGAGACAAAGATACTCCTACCGATGTGCTTTCTTTTCCATATCTTTCAGGTGAAGAAATTATCAAAAACCAAGATCACGAACTTGTGATTGGGGAGGTTTTTATTTCAAAGACTAGAGCAAGAGAAGATGCAAAGGAATTTGGTATATCTCTCGACGAAGAATTGAATAAATTATTTGTTCATGGTCTGCTGCACATTCTAGGATATGATCATATTGAAGAAGAGGATTTTTTAGAAATGAAAAAAATGGAAGATTATATTCTAGGAGCTTTCCAAGAAGAGAAAAGTAGTGAGTAAAAAAATAGTACAAAGCTCTAGTTTATCAAAAAAAGTGTATAAAAAAGTTTGTCAAATACCAAATTATCAATTATTATGGCTCTGACAGGCTTGATTTGCTGAAAAATTAAAAGATTAACAATCTCGTTTTTACTCATCATAGTCTTACTAAAAATGAATAAAAAATTTATTCTTTAATTCAAAACAAAAAAATGGCAAAAGACCAAGTCATTGCAAGTCTCGATATCGGAAGTTCAAAAATAAGGACAGTTGTTGGTGTTTTAGAGGAGGGCAAGAAATCTCCGCATATTATTGGGGTAGGTGTTTCACCATCTACGGGTATGCGCAAGGGTGCTGTGATTGATGTTGAAGAGACAATTTTAAATCTTACTACAGCCTTAGAAGATGCCGAAAGAATGTCAGGCACTCCTTTGCACCATGTTTTCGTTGGTGTCGGCGGTTCGCACATTGAAGCCTTTAATAGCAAAGGTGTAATTGCAATTGGTGGTAACGAAATTTATGAGGATGATGTCAATAGAGTGATTGAGGCGGCTCAGGCTGTTTCGATGCCACCGAACAGGAGAATTTTGCGCATTATTCCAAAAGCTTATGCGGTTGATGATCAGCAAGGTATTAAACATCCTGTAGGCATGACGGGGATTCGTCTTGAAGTTGAGGCGCATATTGTGACGGGACAAGCACAAATCGTAAGTAATCTTGAAAAATGTATCCACCAAGCTGGAGTGGATATTGATGACATGATTCCCACTGCGCTTGCTTCAGCGGAAGCTGTGCTGACAAAAAGGCAAAAAGAATTGGGTGTAGTTGTTATTGATGTAGGAGCAGGTTCGACTTCAATTGTTGTTTTTGAAGAAGGTACGGCTTTGCACACGGCATTTTTGCCTGTGGGAGGCGAAAGTGTGACAAATGATGTGGCGATTGGTTTGAGAACATCAATTGATACTGCAGAGAAGATTAAAATTGAATATGGTACAACTATTCCTGAAGATGTGAATGAACGTGAGACGATTGACTTGTCTTTGATTTCGAAGATTGATTCACAAAAAGTTTCCAAAAAACAAATGGCAGATATTATTCAGGCTCGTTATCACGAGATTTTTGTTATGGTTAAGGATGAATTGCGTTCAATCAATCGTGATGGAATGCTCCCTGCCGGAGCGATTCTAACAGGAGCAGGAGTGAAGATGCCCGGTACGGTTGACCTAGCCAGAGATGTCTTGGGATTGCCTGTACAGATAGGTTTCCCAAATGAAATTTCCGGAGTTGTGGACAAGATCGACGATCCTGCTTATGCAACGGCTGAATTTGCTTGAGCACATGGGCCGCTTCGTGGTCTTTTCCAGGCCAGAAATGAACCACAAAAAAATGAACACCCGATGTTTTGCAATGCAGATAACCGTGATGAAAACCTTTGACGCGCCGCTCGATGACCTCTATCGGCTGCTTGGACGTCAACCCGACGGGAAAACCGTTTTCTTTCAAAATCGCCGAATAACCGTGCCCCCATTGCTTGGCGAGTTTGGCAAGGCTTTTTGCCGTGTTGCCATTTAACTCCTGCAACGCGACGACGTCGGGCTGTTGTTTAGCGAGCCACTGCACTCCTTCTTTGACAGATTTGTGATGATTGAATCCGTATAACACATTCCAGCAAACCACCCTGAAGTTTTTTTGCTTGGCCGTCGTGGATTTTTTTTGAGCCAACGCCGGGCTCCCAACCCACCAACTAAAAAAACAAACAACCAGCACTGCTCTGACTATTAGATTTGACATCATCGTTTCACTCTGGCAACTTTCCTGTTGGTACAGTCACATCGGTAACCACTCCCGGCTCATCATTCATTGGAATATTCCAAGACAGCTAAAGCACGGAGACTATTTTAGCAAACATGAATCCGTGCCAAACTAGTTTTTTGGGTCCAACTCGTATCTTGTGGCGAACGTGCTGACATGCTTCCGCTAATCGAAAATACACGATAAGTTTGTAAAAGATCTACGGGTCGCTGTTTGCTCACATAGAAATATTGCGTCCATATATTGGTACGAATTAATGCCCGCCAAAAAACGTTGTCAGTGGTGTATTGGACACACGATTTACGAAGACTACCACGATCTCCAATGGGGTGTGCCGGTTTACGATGATCGCGAATTGTTTGAAATGCTCATTCTCGAAGGTGCGCAGGCAGGCCTCAGTTGGCTGACCGTGCTTCAGAAGCGCGAAAACTACCGCAAATTGTTCGATCAATTCGACTATCAGAAAATTGCCAAATACACCGACAAAAAACTTGAGAAACTGCTAACCAACCCCGGAATCATCAGAAATCGGCTCAAAGTATTCGGCACACGGACCAACGCTCAAAAGTTTTTGCAGGTCCAATCGGAATTCGAT
>JANQMV010000022.1 GCA_028279865.1 Candidatus Altimarinota bacterium
GAGGTGTAAAATCAGAGAATTCATTGTATAAACTACTGAAAATACTCTTTTATTTTAGAAAATACAAATGACAGACACAGGTTTTTGCAACAGTGCCGAGAGAAACTTATTGACGATATCCTACAAAGAGGGTACGATGAGGGGCTAATTAGTAAAAAACGTTTGAATTATGGAATAGAAAGAAACGCGAATTGGGCAGAGATTATTTTGAAAATGCCTTTCAGAAGAGAGCAAAAAGCTGTTGCAGAGACAAATATTTTACTTTTAGAAACAACTGGTTTAATTTCAAAAGAAGAGAAAGATTATTTACAAAATATCTTTAATGCTGCGAGGTTTGAAAAAAATTACTATAAAGAAAGTGGGTTAAGCGAGATAGGGAATCATTTACTTGCTCGAAGCTTAGAACTTATTGTAGATGGATGGAGTACAATTCAACTATCAGATCTTCAGAATGCAACTGAAAAAATACCACAAATCACTGATTTAGCAGAAAGGTTTAATACGGTTCAAGATATTGACTCAGCAATTGAAGCCATTAAGCTGTGCTCCGAAAAACTCAGAGAAAAAGGGTTTCACAAAGAAGCCGACTTATTGTTTGTACCTCAAACATTCTCTGGGAGAATAGAACTTGTGAAAAAATCACACAAAAAATACGATTTTCTCAAAGAGCAAGAACACCTCTTGATAGGTATTCCTCACCTTAAGTTTTAATCTTCTCCAAAAGCAAAAATATCAATTATGTCATCCTTGCGAACGCGAGGATCTTTTGTCTATCTTGAAGGCAATAATTCACAAGAAGAAATGAAGTAATCTTGAAATAAAGACTTTTACTTAAACAAAAAACACCACTATTTATTTAAATCATCATATAAATCCTTCCATTGAGGATTATTCTCTTCTATTAACTCAATCTTCCACTCCCTTTTCCAGTGTTTCAATTGTTTTTCTCGCTCTATTGCTGATTTTATATCACCTGTTTCTTCATAATAAACAAGACGATCAATGTTATATTTTTCAGTGTGTCCTTTTATTTCTTTTATCTTATGTTGACCAACTCTTTTTAACAAATTGTTAGTTACGCCTATGTACAAATTTTTTCTAAAGCTTGCTAGCATATAAACGTAATAGGTATTCATTTGATAAAGTGGATTATCTTTGAACTAAAGATTCTCGCTTTCGCAAGAATGACATCGTTTTTACACACAAGTTGACATACAAAGTCTTCTACTTTCGTGCAAATCACCCGCCCCGCATTGCGGAGTGACTAACGCTTCTCCAACAATAAAAACACCTCCTGATTCCCCTTCTTCCCCTTCAACTTAGACTTCCTCTGCGCCAAAAACTTCAAACCGTACTTCCTCAAAAACCGGATCATCTCCGCCACAGACTTATCAATCAAACCTTCATTTTTCACAATTCCACCTCCACCAATATTCTCTTTACCCACTTCAAATTGCGGCTTAAAAAGAGCGATTACTTTTGTGCTTTTTCCGATTAATTCGGAAACAGCCGGCAAAACTTCCTTCAAAGAAATAAAAGAAACATCAACCAACACAATCTCTATTGGTTCTTTTAAATCTGATTTTTGAAGATCACGAATATCGGTTTTTTCCATGGAAACAACTCGCTCATTTTCTTTCAAAACCTCTTCCAATTGATTACTCCCCACGTCAACCGCATAAACCTTCTCCGCACCACGATGCAAAGCAACTTCCGTAAAACCTCCTGTGGAGGCTCCGACATCAAGCACGACTCTTTCTTCAAAATCCAA
Source organism: Candidatus Altimarinota bacterium (assembly GCA_028279865.1). Taxonomy (GTDB): domain Bacteria; phylum Patescibacteriota; class Gracilibacteria; order JANQMV01; family JANQMV01; genus JANQMV01. The sequence goes on from JANQMV010000022.1 coordinate 1,772, forward strand.
GGGGATTTTGTTCAAAAAACTAACCAACTTCTCTCCACTCCGACTCACATAAATCTCTCCAATCAAACGAATCTCATCATCTTCCTTCACTTGATACTTAGCCTTGGTAATTCGTTTTCCATTCACGGAAATTTTTTGAGATTTGATTACATCCTGTGCTTTACTCCGTGTTGGCGCGATTCCTTTTTCAACCAAATAAAAATCTAAACGCATTTTTGTAATTTTTAAGCTTCCTGATTGTACGCGAAAAAAGAACAAAAAAAAACGCCTCGTGATGAGGCGTTTCTGATTTTTAAAAAGTATTAATTTACTAAACAAATTAAACGATTTTGGCTCCCACATGAAGCACTACTACTACTATAGCGATCCTGACTATTGCTATTGGAAAGTCCATATGTCGCATTATAATAACTGCTATTTGTAAATCCTTGACAACTGTAATCACCATAGGCACTATTAGAACTCACGTTCCAATATTCACTATTCCCACTTCTATTTGTCCAATATGTGTAATTTCCATTAAACTTACCCGTAGAATTCCAATACTCGCTGTTATATGGTCATTTTCCACTTGCTGCAATTAACAGAGTATCTCCACCAGCGTTTACATCACCGGATGTTGCAAACGTATACTCAGTATTTGGGGTCGGGCTAAAACAAGAATTCCCATCACACAAAAATGCTCTCACTTTGTGTATAGCTAAATCTACATTGTTTTTTCCTTTCCAATCATTTGCAACTAAATCTTCATAACATTTAACAGTAGCGCCTTCTATCCCTCCAAGATTTGCATTCCAAGTACCGTTACTTAAAACAAAGTAAGATGGTTCTGACGATGCTGATTGTGGAAAATAACAACACGACTCAACGTAACCATTTCCTGAAGCCTGAGCATCTTGATAGTAACTTTCCCCTACTTTTCTCCAACCAGGTTCTTTGCAACTATTATCTTTTACAGTCGTACAAACCGGGGAAGCTTCCACGCCGGCAGCCGAGACTGCTCCATCCACATAGGCTTTGTTCGAAGCATCATCACTTGCCACAGGAACTGCGACATTTGTGATCCTTGCTCCTCCAGCATCATTTGTGTCAATAGCAGCTACGGAGGCATCCACGTAAGCTTTATTTGCCACATGTCCTGTCGCGGTTGGTGCCGAACTTACTGAAACTGTCTGCGCAGCAAAATCAACTTCCAGCGGGCTTGAACAACTTCCCGGAGTACAACCTCCCGGAGGAGCTGTAAATGCATATGTACCCACTGCAAATCAAAACACGGCAACCAAGCTGCCTAAAAGCTTGGGGTTTTTAAAAGAGTATGTGATTTTCATGGCTCAAGATTTAAGAATTATTTTTTTTATTATCACATTGTATCACAAAAAAAATGTTAAAACAAGTGTAATTTAATTCTTAATCTTTTAATTTAGCATTATAAATACCGGCAAATAAATCTTCTTTTATTGGGAAAAAATACAAATTTTGATCAAATTTTTTGTTCGCAAATTTAACAGGTGCTTTTTTTACCAAAACGAACGGAACACTCTCACCACCTTCTCCCATCAGCAAACTTGCCGCAGAAGCCAGCTGATCCGCAGAATTTTTTTGTGTTACACGGAGCTCTTTACCATACAAATCCTTTTCCCCTCTGGCGTCTTCCACTCCTTCTATCCCGCTCCAGCCCAAAGCAATGCCAACAACACCAGCTCTCAGTGGCTGACAATGAGAATCAATGATCACAATACCCAACTCTTTCAGCTTAAATTTTTTTAGAAAAAATGTTCTTAATTTTTCAGCCGAATCAAAGGAATTCTCCGGCCAAAAAATTGCGGTGCCTTCCGGTGTGTTGGATAAATCAATCCCCGCATGTGGAATTAAAATTTTATCTTTTAGTGTTAAGTAAACATTCTCTCCGTCTAAAAATTGATCAGCTTCATTTAACACTAATTGCTTAAACGCATCTCCCTTTTTACCTAAATTCTCCACGTATTTTGCATCTTTAACTTGCTTCACCTCATCAGTAATTTCGACGTCGCTTAAGTTTACAATCCGCCCTTCCGAAAGAGCCACCACTTTGGAAGAAATTACCAAAACATCTTTTTCTTGTAGCTCAATTTCTTGTTTATCCAAAAGACCTAACAAAATTTTTGTTAGGTCTTGATTTGCTTTAATCAATGGACTTTTTAACGGAATTAACTCCATAAGATAGGTTTTAGAGCTTAGAGTTTAGCAAAACTAATCACGACAAACTACCGACTACTAACTAATCCTCAAGTTTCGGCTCAATCAATCCATAGCTTTGATCTTCTCTCTTATAAACCACACAAAAACGATCGGTCTCTGCATTGAAAAATAAGAAAAAGTCGTGTCCGATCAATTCCATTTGTTCAATCGCTTCGTCTTCGGTCATCGGAGTATTGTTTGAGTATCTTTTGCGGCGCATAATCTGTGGCAATTCTTCTTCAATCACTTCTTCCAAGGTGGAAGAAGGAATCCATTTTCCTGATTTGTTACGACGACTTTGTTTGGATTTATAGCGTTCAATCTGGGTAATGAGCTTCTGTTCCGCGCTATCTGCGACAGCTTCTACTGTAGATTCTTTTGTTTCCGCGCGCAGAACTGCCCCGGGCACAAACATGGTGATTTGGCAGACGTATTTTTCATCTAAATTTTTACTTTTACTTTGCTCTATTTCCACGCGTATTTCTGAAGATTCATCACGGATGCGTTCAGCGTAGTTGGCGAGTTTATCCACTTTTGACTGTACGTAGTCTTTTTGTGCTTCGGTTAGTTTTAAATCTTTACTACGAATTTGTACTTGCATTGTTTTTTTGGTTAAATTATAGATTTTTTTATTTCATTTTTTGCAAAATCCTGCAAATCTTCTCTGCGGTTTGAGTGACTGTTTCTTTCCCGACTTCATCCTGACCAAGCGGCGCATGTGCAATCCCTCCAAAATGATTGTCATCTCCTACAGGAATCATACCATGAATATGCATAAAAGCTTGCAGCTGACCGATGACCAATTCTTGACCTCCGTTGCGGGAACCTCCCACAGCTAGTGCGGCACTAAACTTGTCTTTGAGTAAAAAACCATTGCGACGTAAAGCAACTGTCCGATCCATAAGTGCCTTGATTTGAGAACTCATAC
>JANQMV010000038.1 GCA_028279865.1 Candidatus Altimarinota bacterium
GGAAAACAAATTGATGACTTCAGCCAAAGCACAAACACCCCCCAGCCCCCTCAAGGGGATTCGGGCACCCGCACCCGCACCAACATTAAAGTTCAAAATGGTTGCGATAACTATTGCAGCTACTGCATTATTGCTTTTGTTAGAGGAGATTCTGAATCATTGCCATCCAAAGAAATTATCCAAGAAATTAAACAAAAAGAAACCGAAGGCTTTCAGGAAATTGTGATTACGGGGATCAACATCGGAGCTTACGGAGCACCTCTGACAACTCAAGTACAAAAGAATACTTTCGCCGAATTACTGGAAGAAATTTTGGAAAAAACCAAAATTCCACGCATCAGACTCTCTTCAATAGGTCCTCAGTATTTCAACGATAAATTAATTCACGTTTTAAAAAATCCGCGCATTTGCCAGCATCTACACCTCTCCATTCAATCATGTTCAAATACTGTTTTAAAAAGGATGAATCGTCCTTATACAGTCGAAGATGTTATTGAACTAGCTAAAAAATTAAGGGAAAAAATACCGGACATTGCACTAACCTCAGATATTATCACCGGATTCCCCGAAGAGACAGACGCAGAGCATCACGAGACCTTAGCGAATCTGGAGAAAATCAATCTTATGAAAACTCACATTTTTCCCTACTCCGTCAGACAAGGAACTGCAGCAGCTAAAATGAAACAAGTCCCCCATAAAATAAAAATGGAACGCAAAAAAGATTTGGCAAAATTGGCAAAAAAAATGCGTAAAGATTTTTTAAATAAGCAAGTTGGTAAAACCAAAAAAGTCCTCTTTGAACTTAAGAACAAAAAAGGACTCTGGGAAGGATATACAGATAATTACATTCGTGTACAAATTAGCAGTGAAGAAAATTTAGAAAACAAGATTCGAACAATTCAATTAACAAAAGAGAATGTTCTTTACTAAGCTACCACCTTGTCACCAACTTCCGCCTCAGAAAGTAAACTCAAATCTACACATTCATTTTCATCTGGAAGAATCTCCTTTATTGCTTGAATAACTTCATCTACAGCCATAGTAATAACTTCGTTTGTTTTTAATAAATCTTCAATTTGTTTTTTAGAAGAATCTAAATGTTCTTCAAAAGAAGCAACCAAATTAGCTTCAGTCTCTTTTGCATCAAGTTGTTTTTGGTTTAACTCTTCAACAAAGTAGCCATCATCATCTCGAAAAATAAATAGCTTAACCATCCAATCCTTTAGAGCCTCTTTAATTTTAGAGACATCTTCATGATCATTCCGTGCAAGAATACTCATAAATTCATTTATCTCGTTTGTAGGGATCTCCCATCTATTTGGCATCACTAGCTTCGCATTTTCAGGTGCTTCAGCCTAAAGTCTCCGTTACAATTCAGAAAAACTCTATGTTCACGATCTGGATTATTTTGCATAAAATTAAAAAGTTAAAATATAGAAGGAGGATTCTATTTATAACAAAAAAGTTTAACTTCAGTCAAAAACAAGCCTCCTTATTCAAGAGAACCAGACAGGTTAAAGCTTTAAATAAAAGGGTTAAACAAGAAAAATAAGAATTGTAAAAAATGTCTAACAGACTTCGACAAATATTTTATATCACACAAAGATACATCATTTAACAAGCCAAGCTCATGGAACAAAAAGTTTTGAATTTTTGGCTTATGAATTATTCTTTTTCTAACAACCCCTCTAATTGCTGAAATATTTCTTCCTTTTGTTCTTTTGCTAATTTTACCTTCAAATGATGCTGCATCGGATCCCCCTTCTTCGTATGTAAAGCCCGATCAATACACTTAAATTTCTTACAAAGATAAACGCTCCTCCCATCAATCTTTCCATATTCATCAAAAAGAACTTGCTGCTCTTTGTTTCTGACAATTTTGAAAAATTGTTTTTTCGGACCTTTCAGCCGACAAGCAATGCAAGTTCTTTCCGGAATATGAAACATTCACTAGAGTTTAGATTTAGAGCTTAGATAAAAACCGCTCTCTTACTACTTAAGGGTACCAACTATTTATCTTCTTTCTTTTTAGTCGTTTTTTTTGCCTTTGTTTCTTTCTTCTCCTTGTCTTCCGTAGCTTTAGCAGAGGAGGATTCCTCTTTTACTTCTTCTTTCTCCTCTTTTTTAGTTGTTTTCTTGGCTTTCGTTTTTTTCTTTTCTTTGTCTTCCTCTACTTTTTCTTCTTTTTTCTTAGATGTTTTTTTTGTCTTAGATTCTTTTTCCTCTTCTTTTACTTCAGCCTCTTCATCTTTTTTAGCAGCTTTTTTAGTTTTATCTTCCTTTTTTTCTTCTTTAGCCTCCTCTTTTACTTCCGCTGGCACCTCTTTTTCAATGATTTCCGCATCAGCAATTTCTGCTTTTGGCTCTTCTTTTTTCTCCGGAGCAGGCTTAAGAACTTTGAGACTCAAACCAATACGATGATCATCTAAATCAACAGAAATCACGCGAGCGGTAACCTTCTGACCAACTGTGAGATAATCACGAGGATCATTCACTTTCTCATGAGCAATTTCAGAAATATGGATCAGTCCATTAATATCGTTTTGTAAAGTCACAAATGCTCCAAATTGAGTCACCTTATTCACAGTACAATTCACATCAGTACCAATTTTAAACTTCTTCGCCACTTCAAGCCATGGATCAGGAAGAAGACGTTTTAAAGAAAGCGAGATTTTTTCACCATCCTTACCAATCACAAGCACCTCAACCTTATCACCTACCTTTGCATACTCACTTGGATTTTTCACATGTCCCCAAGCAATTTCAGAAATATGCACAAGACCTTCAATACCTTCAAAAGCAACGAAAATACCAAATTTAACAATACCGCTCACCACACCTTCCACTTTCTGACCAACTTGTAAATTGGCAAGAGCATTTACTCTATCGTCAGCCATTGCTTCTTTTTCAGACAGAATCAGCTTATTCATTTCTTGGTCAATTGTGATGACCTTCACATTAAATTTAACACCAATCAAAGCCTCGAGTTTCGCAAGAATCTGGCTGGCGTCAGCATTATCAACACGCGGATAATGAAGTGGTGCAAGCTGTGAAACCGGGATAAATGCCTTGATACCATCAATATCCAAAAGTAAACCACCTTTATTCGCTTCCTGAGCGACAACTTGAATTGTTTGACCTTCTTTATGCGCCTTATCAAAGCGATCCCAAGCCTGGATTTGACCTGCTTTCCGAATAGAAAGAACAACCATTCCATCATCATTTTCATCTTCAACTGCAACAGCTGAAACAGTATCTCCTTCTTTCAGAGATTTGGCTGTTTCCAAACTGTCATGCAGTTCTCTACCGGAAATAACACCAACCAAACTTCCTCCTAAATCAAGTAGAATTTTGTTCTTGGCTTTTGCAACCACGACACCATCAACAAGACTTCCCAACTCAACTTGTACAATTTCTGAAGAACCCTTCAAAAGATCTTCCATCGATAAATTGGGATCTTTAATTTTTACTTTATACATAAGGTTTTTACGATAGGTTTAAAAAATAATATTAGAACGTTTCTTTTTGGATAAATATTTCCCCTACCAAAAATATAAATCAAAAAGAAGCCAAAGTATTATAGTGCTTTAGAATAAATAGTCAAAAGTTTTTTAATTTTGAAATTATCTCAAAATTCGCTAGTATGGAACAGTATTTATCTCCTCAACCATTTTCCCAAATGTGTAAGTTTATTTTTGTTACTGGTGGTGTTTGTTCCTCTTTAGGTAAAGGCATTGCCTCTGCTTCAATCGGAACTTTACTCAAGGCTGCCGGATATAAGGTTTTCATCCAAAAGCTTGATCCCTATCTAAATGTTGACCCGGGAACAATGAGTCCTTTTCAGCACGGAGAAGTTTTTGTGACTGACGATGGAGCGGAGACAGACCTTGACTTAGGGCATTATGAAAGGTTTATTGACGAAAGCCTAAGCCAAATGTCCAGTGTCTCAACCGGTAGAATTTATACGGACGTTTTGGCAAAAGAAAGACGAGGAGATTATCTTGGAGGAACGATTCAAATCATTCCGCATATTACCAATATGATCAAAGAAAAAGTTGAGAATGCTGCCAAAAGCTTCGAAGCGGATATTTTAATTGTCGAAATCGGAGGTACTGTCGGAGATATTGAAGGCGAGCCTTTTTTAGAAGCAATTCGCCAAATGCGCAACGATCACGGAAAAGAAAATGTACTTTCAGTACATCTCACACTTTTACCTTATTTAGCAGCAAGTAAGGAACTCAAAACCAAACCGACCCAACTTTCAGTCAGAGAACTACGTCGCATCGGGATCCAGCCGGACATCATCATGCCACGTGCTGATACCAAAAAAATCCCCAAAGCTTTACTCAAAAAAATCTCTGCCTTTTGTGACGTAGAAGAAAAAGCTGTTATTCCAGCACCAACGGTTTCTTCAATTTATGAATGCCCTTTAAACTTTGAAAAAAGTAACTTAACCCAAATTATTGGAGAAAAACTGAACTTAAAAATAAAAAAGTTTGACCTGTCTGAATGGCAAGCAATGGTACACAAAATTAAAAATACCAAAAAAGAACTCAAAATCGGGCTTGCCGGAAAATACAATGAACTTGATGATGCCTATATTTCAGTTGCTGAGTCATTAAAAAGTGCAGGCTATTACCACGACCGCAAAGCAAAGATTATCTGGATTGATACTGAAAAAATCGAAGAAGGAGATGATGAGACCATGGATTTACTCAAAAGCTGTGCAGGAGTTGTCGTGCCGGGAGGGTTTGGTACAAGAGGAATTGAAGGCAAAATACAGGTTGCCAAATATTGTCGCGAAAATAAAGTGCCGTATCTTGGACTTTGCCTTGGTTCACAACTTCTTGCCATTGAGGCTGCACGCAACTTAGCCGGAATCAAAGATGCCACTTCAGAGGAATTTGATGCCAAAGCAAAAAATAAAATTGTACATTTTCTACCCGACCAACATGAAGACAAGGAGAAAGGTGGAACTCTACGCTTAGGTGCTTGGTCTTGTGTTGTCAAAAAAGGAACCAAAGCCTATCAAGCTTATCAAGCGGATGAAATTTCAGAAAGACATCGTCATCGTTACGAGTTTAATAATGCTTTTAAAGACCAACTGGAAAAAGCCGGCATGGTTATCTCCGGAACTTCTCCCGATGGCAAACTTATGGAAATTGTGGAAATTAAAGATCATCCCTGGATGGTCGGGTCCCAGTTTCACCCGGAATTTAAGTCCAGACCAAACAGACCACATCCGCTGTTTAGGGAGTTTATCAAAGCAACATTAAATTAGAAAAAAACAAAAATGCTTGAAATGATCTGGGGATTAAAAACAGAGGCAATTTTTGATGTTTGGACAATAGAGCACATTCTCAGTGGAATTTCTATTGGTGCCGGCTGTATTGTGCATAACAAAAAACACCTCGGAGATATTTTTCACGCTGTCAAAGAGAAAATTATTCCTTCCAAAAGAATTTCTTTTCTCAAATACAAATACGACATTTTGGCTGTTTTATTTTTAGCTTACTTATGGGAAACAATAGAGCACTATCTGGAAACCTCCGGAGGAATTGTAGAGTATTGGTTTCAGGGAGTTGAGTTCTGGCCCAATAGAATTATCTCTGACCCATTGATGCTCGTCCTAGGATATTTAATTGCGAAAAAATACCCGAAACTAATTTGGCCGGCACGAGTCCTGTCAATTCTATGGTTATTTGTTCACATTTTCATTTTCCCCCATTCCATGTATCTACACGAACTCTTCTAAAGTATTTTTAAGTTAGTAACAATATATCTTGTAATAGTCTATTCCCCGATGATAATCTCTTTTGGCTATATGGTGATTTTTTTATTTACTTTTATAGCAAATTGGCTTTAATTATCCTTATAAAAAATGTCAAAAAGATTGTACAAATTCTTTTAAAACAAACTCCAAAACACAATCCGCCTGCTTCGCCGCCGCAATATTCACCTTCGGAGAAAACGGCTTCTCCGCCTCACCAACTTCCGAAGCTAAATCTCCAACCAGGATTAAATTCTCTTTCACCTGACTTATCTTAATTTCATCAGAATTGCCATAACCGGCAATCCCCGAAGCCGAAACAATCAATTTTTTGGAAGGTAATAATTTTTCCACTAACAAACTCTTCATCTCCACCGTATCAAAAGCTTCCACCACAATCTCACAATCCTCAAAATAGCTCTCCAAATTATACGCATCCAGTTTGTCTACGATTGCCTCAATTTCAAGATTGGAATTAATTGATTGCAGATTTTGCATCAAAGCACTTACTTTATCCTCTCCCACTTGATTTTCAAAGAAAAACTGCCTGTTTAAATTCGAATATTCAACCTTATCAAAATCAACAATTTTTAACTTCTTAAAACCACTCCTCACCAAATTCATCGCACAATTCCCCCCAAGCCCGCCAGCCCCCGCAATACCGATTTTAACCGACTGAATTTTGTTTAATTCATCTTTTGAAAAATACGCCAATAATGATTTTTCAAAGTTGTTCATTGTGTAGTTTGTGTTTAGCTCTCTTTAGATCCCTCCCCAGAGGGGGAGGTTAGGTGGGGTGTCTTAATAGTTTAAGTCCTTATGGTAATTTCTTGGAAGTTGAATTGAACCAAATTGAGTAACACTTTTTATACACCCCTCTCAGTCTCCTCCATTCGACTCCGCTCAGGACAGGCTCTTTCTGGAGAGAAGAAAAAAAGTTAAAACCTCATCCAATTCTTCATCACCGGCTGATAACCTTTCTCCAAAAGCATTTGCTTAATTTCCGCAACACTCCTTTCATCGGAAATCTCAAATTGCTCTGTTTCCTTATTCTCAAAAGTATGTCCTCCTACCGCAGTCGTTGAGCCTGCTGACATCTTAGTTATTCCTAAAGGTAAAATATTTTCTCTAAATTCCGCACTTTCGCGGGTTGAAACGTTAATCCCCAACTTTGGTAAAAAAAGTCGCATTGCGAGTAGTATCTGCACCACATTTTTGTCTTTCACAATCACTTTGGGCTGAAACTCTCCCTCATGCGGACGCATACGTGGAACGGAAAAACCCACTTCGCTCTCCGGAAATTGATCCTGTAAATACTTCGCATGCAAACCGCAGAAGAAAACTTCACTCCTGAAATCGCTTAACCCCAACAAAGCACCGACATTCAAAAAGCGCATTCCCACACTCGCGGCTCTTTTCGGTGCATCCAAACGAAACTTGTAGTCTTTTTTGGGGCCGGCTTTATGTACATAGTCATAAACTTTTTCATCATAGACCTCCTGATAAATCGTCAACCCATCCACACCCGCCTCTACCATCTGTCTATACTCAGCTTGCTCCAAGGCATAAATTTCAATCGCAATGGAACTGAAATATTTTTTGAGAATTCTCACGCAGTCAATAATATAAGGCACTGGACTTTCCAAACGTGAATCTCCGGTCAAAATCAAAATATGCTTTAGCCCTGCCTCGGAAATAAATTTTGCCTCTTTTTCCACCTCCTCCAAAGTCATTTTCTGCCGTGGAATTTTATTCTTTGCATTAAATCCGCAATAACGACACTGATTAACACAATGATTCGCCAAATACATCGGCGTATAAAGCCCGATTTCCTTACCAAAGTACTGCTTGGTGATTTGATGTGCTTTTTGCGCCATTGGCTCCAGAAAATCTTCCGCCTGAGAAGAAAGAAGCACCAAAAAATCCTCTCTATTCAGAAAATCTTTTTGCATGATTTTTTGAACTTTTTCCGCATTCACACTTGCAAAAAACTTTTCAAAATCAAAATCCCGATACTTTTCTATTTCTTGATAAAAACTCATTTTATTAACACTTTATTATTCCTCCCCTTTTAGTGCCTGTCCTCGAGAAATCGGGGAGGCAGGCTAGGTGGAGTATTTCAAAGGATTGAACCAGCTATAGTTTTGTCATCCTTGCGAAAGCGAGGATCTGCCCACAAACCGTGAGAGATTCTTCGTCGCTTCACTCCTCAGAATGATACGACTATTTCGTAATTCGTAATTCAAAGCTTCCTAACTATCACGCAAAAATCCCGTCAACGGCGAAGAAGCACTCGCCGACTCTTGCACACCACCCGTGCCAGCCAAATAAGCTTTACGTCCCGCCTCAATCGCTTCCGCAAAAGCCTCTGCCATTAGCACAGAATCATCCGCTGTCGCCACAGCCGTATCAGCAAGCACTGCTCCACAGCCCATTTCCATGCATTCCGCTGCTTCGCTCGGCTTACCAATGCCCGCATCCACAATCACCGGTACACTTAACTCTTTTACCATTATTTTTACAATTTCCTTGGTTTTAATTCCCCGATTACTTCCGATCGGCGCACCTAATGGCATGATCGCCACAGCTCCGGCTTCCACCATCCTTCGTGCCATCACCAAATCAGGATTCATGTAAGGCAAAACCACAAAATCCTCTTTGACCAAAGCTTCAATAGCTTTGAGAGTTTCAAGATTATCAGGCAACAAATACTGATTATCCGGAATCACTTCAATCTTGATCCAGTTTCCGCAACCCGCCGCTTTCGCCAAATGCGCAATTCTGACCGCCTCATCCGCATTCCGTGCACCCGAAGTATTCGGCATTAAAACAACGTCTTTCGGAATAAAGTCCAAAATATTATCCGTCTTGGAATCAAGGTCTACACGACGAACTGCCACAGTCACCACATCTGCCTTGGAAGCAATAATTGCCTTTTGCATTTCTTCGAAATTCGCAAACTTACCCGTTCCCATAAAAAAACGACTTTTAAGCTCCTTACCTCCGATTTTGAGTGTGTTTTTCATATTAATATTCTTAATAATTATGTCATCTCGACTAATCCCGCGAAGCGGGAGCATGGAGAGATCTCTTGAAGTAAGTCAATGTTTAAACAAGAAATGACCTAAAGGGATTTCTCCACTTCGGTCGAAATGACAAAGATGAGTTACCCTCCTCCCACAAAACTAATTATCTCCAAACTATCTCCATCCTGTAAAATTGTTTCACTCCAATTTTCACGTGACAGAATTTCTTTATTTAACTCAAGCACAACCTTCTGTGGTTCCAATCCTTTTTCTTCCAGAAAATTACGAACCGTTTGATTCTCCTTAAATTCCGTTTGTTTGCCGTTAACAGTTAGCATGTAGTCAGTTGATAAATTCTTTCCGCCCCTCAAAGGGGAGGTTAGGAGGGGTGTCTAAACAGTTCTAATCCTCTTGGTGATTCCTCATTCGTAATTTGAAATTCGTAATCCTCTCCCCAACATCATCAGCCTCGACAATACTCCGGATCGCAGCAATATTCTTCGCCCCTTCTCTTAAAACTTGGTCCACATTTTCAAGCGTAATTCCGCCGATAAAAACTACCGGTTTTTTCGCAATTTGCATCACTTGCGCAATGTCCCGAGTGCCGATTGTGTAGTCTTTTGTTTTGGTGGAAAAAATCGGTCCGAAAGCAATATAATCCAAATCAGCCTGATTAGCTATCTCAAACTGCTCAATAGAATGAGTCGAAAGTCCGATAATTTTATCTTTGCCCAAAATTTTGCGAGTTTCTTCGAGCGTAAAAATTTCACTATCTTCTTGTCCTAAATGTACTCCATCCGCCTCAACTTCTTTTGCAATGCGAGGATCATCATTCACAATAAAAATCGTCCCTCCTTCAGCACAAATTTGTTTCAATTCTTTGCCTAGAGCGATTAGTTCTGCTTTGGTTTTATGTTTTTCCCGCATTTGAAAAACATCAATCCATCCTGAGACAGCTTCGCGTGCTATATCGAGTGTTTTTTTACCTTTGCAGTATTCTTCGCTGGAGACAAGATAGAGTGAATTCTTTGGAAAATTGGACATCAAAATCAAATAAAAATTTTGTAATAAGCTTAAAAATTTTCACACGCAAAAATTATTCTAAAAAAATCAGTCTTAATCTGTACTGAAAAAATTCATCCGCCTAAAAATTAAAATAAATAAAGCAAGAATTTAAAATTTGTTGTAGCTTTAATAGCATGCTTAAGGTCAGCAGGCATATAAAAATAATCTCCAGCCTTGAATAAATGCCACTTATCCTTGAGATAAAACTCCCCCTCTCCTTCAGTAATATGCACAATTGCCTCCTTTGTCGTCGTATGTTCATCAAAAGATTCTCCCTGCGCTACAGCAAACAAAGTAAGCTGAAGCTTTTCACTCTGAAGAATAATTTTACTGACGATACTTCCTTCAGAATAAGTAATCATTTCTCCTACATCTGAAGGCACTAAAGGTATGTTATTTTTCATACTATTAAGTATTAAAAGTAAAAAGCAGTTTGGCGAATCCTTTCCACAACAAGTATGTTGACTTCTTTAAACAAGCAATAATTATTTAAAAAGACATTACGTTTTTTTGACCTATTTATTATTATTTTTAGAATAAGCAAAGCAAACCCCTTTTGACTTACGCTCGTCTTGAATTTTTTTCCACGGCTCCCAGCCTTTCTCTTTTAAAATAAAATTATCTTGTTTTAAAGAAGAGTAGCCCTCAAAAAAATCCGCAAAAAGTTCACAAGGATAACTTTTACAAAATGCACACATCTCAACATTTTTTTCTTTTGCGCATTCTCTGACTTTGCAGTTTGGATTCCCACTTCCTGCTTTACATGAAATACAGACACCTTGAGTAGAGATATTCTTTAAAAACGACCAAAATTTATCTCCGTCAGGGAAGAATGATATGATTTGCTCAAACCCTAATTTACCCATCTCTTCATACAAAATTTTCGCAGCAGGTTCAACTTTAACTTTAACCGCACAATTTTCACAATAAAGACCGCAATAACAAGTGTATTTTTTGTCCATAATTCTGAAGTTAAAACTGTCGTTTCAAAGCCATATTATCACAGAATTATCAGAATCCTAAAATTGTTCGTTAAGTCGAAGATACAAACAAATTAAATTGAATGTTATTTTTTTTCTTGACGCACACAGTACCTTGCAATACAATGTACTTGGTCTTACTAATAAAAAAACAAAATGTCCCTTGATTCTTTTAGCAAAATTTCGGCACAAATGCGTAAAGGTATCCTAGAATATCTCATCCTTTCAATCATTTCACGAGGCGAAGCTTACTCTTCCGATATTTTGGAAACATTGAAAAAAAACAAAATACTGGTTGTGGAAGGAACAATGTACCCCCTCCTTTCACGCTTAAAAAAAGAAGGCATGATTTCATATTACTGGATTGAATCAAAGTCAGGACCTCCTCGTAAATATTATAAACTCACCTCACAAGGACAAGAAATGCTGAGCATCATGTCAACTGTTTGGGGAAACATTGAATCTGCCGTGAAAAATATTATCAAGAAATAACCACTAATTTCATTGCTATGCAAAAAATAAAGATCAACCGAAAGACATACTCATTGTCAAAAAATGCCGGAGATTTTCTCAAAAAATATTTGGAAAGACTCAAAAAATACACCCATGAAAAAAAGATAGACCTTGAGCTTTATCAAGATATTGAAGAGAGAATTTCAGAAAAACTTGATGCATTAGGGAAAAAAATCGATCAAAAAGATATTGTGGATATCGTTAACTCGCTGGGAGAACCTGAGGAAATTTTTTCTGATTACGAAAATGAAGAAATCCCCGTCATAGAGAAGATTACACAAAATGGAGAAAATATTTTTAAAACTGTCAAAGAAAAGGCAGTCAAAGCTACAAGCTATTCAAAGAAAAAATTGAAACAAATAAAGAAAAAAATTGATAATGAAAAAGTCTTTGAAAAAGTAAAAACTAAAAGCCATAGTATTTTCAAAAAAATTAAACCCAAAAAAACACAGAAAAAAGAAAAACAAAAAACAATAAATATTCCCACCAAAAATCGAGAAGAAAGTGGATTTTTCAGATCTATTCTAAAATTCATACGCGGCATCTTTGCATTTATTTTCGGACTAATCAGTAGCGTCGTTGTTTTTGGAATAAAATTATTTTGTTTGTGTTTCAGATTCTTATTTTTCGGCTTTTTTGGAGGATTTTTTCTCATAATCGCACTCGTGTTACTTTTCGTTGCTCCTCTTACTTATGTAGACGTCGTCATCGACAATCAAGAAATTTTTGCCCACATTCCAAACATAACACAGTGGAGCTTTGTCGTCCTTTTTGTAAGCAGCACCATCCTTATGGCTTCAGCAATCAACTCTGCCTTAAGACAAAAATGGGTGCCAAAATTTCTTTCTTTCATCGCTTCAATCACTTTTTTTATAGGAGTCTTTGGAAGCTTAATCGGTGTCTATACATTTGCCAATGAATATACAAATGAATATACAAAAAAATATATTTTTGACTTTCCGGAGTATGAAAACGAGGAGATTGTTTTAGAAAATTTTTATTCTTTACATAAAACTAATAATAAAAATATATTTAACTTCAACTTACCTCCCGCCGAGACATATTTGAAACTCAAGAAAAGCCCTGACTCAACATTAAAATTTGAAATAAATGCTAGTATTGTAGCACAAAATCAAACTAAAGCAGATAGAATCTTAGCAGAACTAGAACCAATTCAGTTAACACAAAACGATAACATTTTTACAGTTAGTAGAGAGGAAAATAAAATATTTAAAAATGTTGTCCCTTTTTCCTTACTAGTTTATCAAATCACAGTTTTTGTACCAAAAAATATAAAGATTGACTTAAACAGTGAACCATGGAGTTATATTGGTAATGCAAATTTACATTATCAAGCTTCAGATCAAGGCTACCAAAGATGTCATGAAGCACTCATTTACAATACAGAAATTAGTCGATTTACCTGTAGCAGTTTTGAGCAAAAAACAGAGGCATCCACAGATACAAACATAAGAAATGAAGATGTAAATGAAATTGAAACAGATCCCGTGACTGAAGCAGCTACAGATCCACAGACAAATGATGAAGAATTAACTGAAACAGGAGCACTGATCTAAACAAATACAGGCTCAGAAATAACAGTCCATTCAGACAAAGAAGTTTTTTCAGAATAAGATTAAATGATTATTTCACTTTGGTAAAAATCCTGTAAGATGTTTTTGAATTGATCTTTGAATAATGCAAATTCAAAAAATAAAGCTTGAACATTTCCGAAATTATACAAATTTTGAATTAGAGTTTAAAAAAAAAGTTCTTTTGATTAAAGGAAAAAATGCTCAAGGTAAAACAAACCTAATTGAAGCTCTTTTTGCCCTGTCTATCGGAAAATCTTTTCGCCTGAAAAATCTCTCCGAAGCGATTGAATGGGAGCAAGATTATATGAGAATAAATGGTATTTTAAGCGATAAAACCGACTTAGAACTTTTTTACAGCACCTATCCTCGTAAACAAAAAGTAAGTAAAATCAATAAGGTTAAGAAAAAATTAAATGATTTTGTTGGAAATTTTCTCAGTGTTCTTTTTACTCCTGAAGATATTGATTTAATTTCAGCTGCACCAGGGTTAAGAAGGAGATTTTTGGATATTTTACTTTCACAAGTCAGCCATAATTATCTGGTTAATTTACTGACATACCAAAAGATACTAAAGCAAAGAAACAAACTGCTCAAAGCGGTCCTAGAAAAAAAATCTCAAGAAAACGAGCTTGATTTTTGGGACATGAAGCTTGCCGAGCATGGCACAGAAGTAATTAAAGAACGCCGGCTCTTTTTTAAAACAATTGAGGAATTTCTAAAAAAACAGTATCAAAATATTTCGGGCAAGAAAGATCGACTGGAATTAAGTTATTTAGCAAAAATTAAAAATCTCGAAAAGTATTCCGCAAAATTAATCTCTCATCGAAAAAGAGATATTCTCATGACTGAAACATCTCTCGGTCCGCATCGTGACGATTTTGAATTTATTTTAAATGATAAGCCGATCAACTCATTTGGCTCACGCGGAGAATATCGCAGCAGTATTCTTGCTCTTAAGCTAAGCGAAGTAAACTTCATCGAATCGCAAACAGGAAAAAAGCCCATTTTACTACTAGATGACGTTTTCTCAGAGCTTGACTCAGAACGCCAAAAATACCTGCTTGAAGCAATTCAAAACCAACAAACAGTTATCACGACAACAGATGATAACGTTTTAAATAGTAATACTGAGAATGTGCAGGTTTTGGAAGTATAGGGGTACTCTTGCATTTACCTGTTTTAATTGTACAATAGTGCTGTCTTAAGTTAATCGGATAGTTGCCCCCGACATTGTTTTGGTGTTAGTCCTGCTTAATCAATTGCGGTCTAAAATTAAATACTTACACTAGCACCCGGGCAATGTCGGGGGAGGAAAGTCCGAGCATCATAGAACAAGATGATGGCTAACAGCCACCATTCGTCTCGGCGTTTAGGGAAAGTGCCACAGAGACTACTTGATGTGAAAAGTTCCCCCGACATTGTTTTGGTGTTAGTCCTGCTTAATCAATTGCGGTCTAAAATTAAATACTTACACTAGCACCCGGACAATGTCGGGGGGAAGC
>JANQMV010000028.1 GCA_028279865.1 Candidatus Altimarinota bacterium
ACTCGCTTTTTTGCTAACGTTTTTAAAATCAACATCTCCTACGAGTTTGCCATTTTCTAAACGATTTATCCCTACATCTATCACAATCACACCATCTTTTACCATTTGATGAGTAATTAGATGAGCCTTGCCTACAGCTACGACAATTAAATCAGCTTTTTTGGTATGGTATTCTAAATTTTTCGTATGAATATGGCAAGTCGTAACAGTTGCATTTCTATTAAGCAACATCGTACTAATTGGTTTTCCTACAATGTTACTATGCCCCACTACTACAACTTCCTTTCCTTCCAAATCAATGTCATAGGCATCCAGAATTCTAATAATACCTGCCGGAGTTGCTGGTGGTAAATCCTCAAATTCAGGGCTTAAAAACATTTTTCCCAAATTGTAGGCATGGAATCCGTCCACATCTTTTTTAGGATCAATCGCACGTATAATTTCAGGAACATATAAATTTTCCGGTACAGGTAGTTGGACAATTAATCCCGTTACATTAATGTCATTATTCAGCTCTTCTATTTTAGCAATCAAATCTTCTTGCTGTATAGAATCATCCAAAGAAATTTCCTGGTAGCGAATGCCGACTTTTTCACAAGCCAATTTTTTTTGACGAATATAAACTTTGGAAGCCGGATCTTCTCCAACAGAAATAACTGTCAAACAAGGATTCAGCGCTTGAGCTTTTGCTTTAAGTGATTCGAGTAGTTCTTCCGAAAGAAGTTTACCGTCTAATAATTGCATTTAAAAAAGAGAAAGAATTAAGAAAACAGACCTTCATTGTCTGTTTTTTTATTTTACCATCACCGAACAAGCCAATTGTATGTTTTTTTTAAGGATTCTTCAATCTATTTTTTATTATTTTCCATATTTCCGAAGCAATTTTTTCTTTTGACTTTTCCCCGTTTATGATAAAAGTGTTTTCCTCTTCTTTTGCAATCTCCAAATAATTCTCCCAGACTTTTTCCAGATAACTTTTTTTTTCAAACAACTCTTTTTCTGCTCCTCTTTCTTCAATGCGGCGAAGGCATTCTCCTACTCCAACATTTAGCAAAAAAGTTAAGTCGGGTTTTCTGAACTTCTGGTTTAAAACTTTTAACCAGTCAAGCTTCAAATCTACTTTACCGAAAGCAAGCGTTGACAAATAATAGCGGTCAGAAATTACAAATTTTCCTTCCTGTAGCGCAGGCTCAATTTCACTATACAAATGTTCTCCACGATCAGCACAAAAGAGTAGCTGTAATGTTTCGGGTGAAGTTTTCCATTTTTTTTGTAAAATTTCCCGTACTACTTTTCCAATTCTGTTTTCTGTCGGTTCTGATGTGTGAATCACCGGAAAATTTTCTTTTGTTAATTTTTCACGTAAAATTTTGGCTTGAGTTGTTGATCCAGAGCCATCGAGTCCTTCAAAGACGATAAAAAGCGGTTTTTGTGACATAAAAACTTTTCTAAAATTAATATTGCAAGACATCCGCTAAACCAACAAAAACTTCCTTTAATTCTTTATCTGAGATTTCACCAATTTTATTCAAAAAACGTTCATGTGAAACAGTTCTAATTTGAAAGGTTATAATCTCAGAATCAAATTTTAAGTTATTTAATTCTGTTTTTTTTAGTTTAACACATGCAGCATAATCTTTTACTTTGGTTGAAAGAGGGCAAACAATCGAAACTCCCAAGTTTTTGTTCATTGTATCCCCTGAAACAATCACAACAGGTCTTTTACCAGATTGTTCAGAACCTTTTACAGGGTTTAAATCAACCCAGTAAATTTCCTTTTGAAACATAAAAACTGAAATTAAAGACTTCTTAACTGTTGTAGGTAATCATCCATTCCTTCTTCTGAAATTTGATTAATTTCTTTATCTTTTGCTGCCCTTTGAAAAGTTCGAGTAAGTTCCTCTTTTTTTAATTTTTTTTGATATTCAAGCAAGGCCTTTTCAATCACTTCTTTTTTTGTGGAATTTGTTTTTTTGGCAAAAGAATTAAGCCAGTTAAATAAAGATGCCGACAAAGAACTTGTATAAACTTTATTCATAAAAACAATCATTAATATTTATATTTCATAAATATTATATCTAAATACTTATCATAAATCAAACAATATCCTCTTTTTTTATTCTATTTCCCTTATGAGCATTTCTGTTAGTTCTGGAATAATTTCCCCTTTCTTCACACTGCTGATTTTAAATAATGTTGAGTTTCCTGCCAAAATCAGATAATAATTCTCCCCTTCTTCTTCCTGTTTTAAGTAAATTGTATGGGTTTTATCTTTAGCTTCAATCGTGATAACGTTGTCAGCCGTTTCAGGAGTTAATTCAACTTCCTCAGTTGGAAAATCAATCGTACGTAAATCAGTCAGTGCACCCAGAATCACATTCACTTCTTCCTGCGCAATCTCTTCTTCATTCAGCGTCCAGCCACTGCCTGAACGCAGCAAATCATAATTATCAAGCACCCTCACAGCTTCAATTTCAGCTTGCTCAATTTTAATGATTGTACGATCTTTCCACGCATCTAAAGGTCTCGTGAAATGTTGGCTTAAATTTTGATTAACCAGATAAACTTCATCCAAGTTGTTTTTTCTAAAATACTGTGTTCCAAAAGAGGGTCCCATTTTACCAACCCAAAAATGCGCAATTTCACGGTCGTTACGTTCTTTAATAATTACTTCAACCCCTTTTGCCGGATTTACATCAAACTTATCCCAATTTTGAGGATTGTTTGAAATAAGTTGATCTTTCGTAATTGTAAGAACCGTTTCCATCATTTTATCAATGGCACTTTCATCTGCAGGATAGCCTTCCGCATTAGCAAGAGTCCATTTACCTTGCCAAGGACGTTCTAACTCAACTTCACTATCAGGTGTTTTGATGATAATTCGATGAGGGTGTTTCGCTTTAAAGGTAGCATATAAAAGTTTACTTTGCTCTGTTTCTTGCTTTTTAAAATCAAGCACAGCATTGTCAAAAAAATAAATATATCCGCCCAATAAAGCTGCAATAGCAATAAATCCGATTATTTTTTTCATAGTTTTAGTTTGTTAAAATATTTATTTTAGAATCGCTAGTTCAGGCTTTTAGTCTGAACTTTTTGTTTAACACAACCTTAAGGTATTTGTATTATTTATCTTTACAAAAATGAGGCTTTATGCTGGAGGAACTTTCCAAAGTTGCTCCTTTTATTTGAAGATTAAGTTTATATTGATATATGATAAAACACATCATCTGCTTATCTGAATCAATACATTCTCTTCTGTCACTCTATCAAACATTTAGGTTCAACTCTGGAGAGTTAAACCAGCAAAAACACCCTCTGCGTCTCCCTCAAGGGAGATTTTTTACGAGGTACTCATCGTTTTAAACTTCCTCCTCAAAATCACCTTGATGATTGCAAAAAGAGCAACCAAAATCGGCACCAAAGCAATCCCGGTAAATTTGATTAACATTTTTTCTCTTTCAGAAACCTCCATCAAAGAGCGCTCTGTCAAACCTCTGGAACGGATCGACATTAGATTTGAATCAAGCGTCAAAAAATCAACCGCATTCAAAAAGAAAACAGCATTCTGAGGAAAACGTTGCAACTGTCCATCTGCCAAAAAATCGGAATCTCCGACGACTAAAATTCGTCCCTCCTCTTCTGTTATTTCTATTATTTCCCGATTAGAATCATCGGGGATTTCATTTGAATCAGCTAAAGAAATATCATCTGTTATCTCCGCTATATCCTTTTCTAGGCTCGGAATCTCCTCTCCTGCAAAATAAGACTCAAACTTGCCACTTGCTAATGCAACCATATCTATTTTCTCGCGTTCACTTTCCGGCTGGAATTGCTGATTTGGGTTTAAATCAAAGTCTTTTGTAACTATTCCTCCATATTTTGAGGTAGTCGCCAGAAGTTCAGTCTTTATACCTGATTTTTCCAGTAATTCCAAAGAACTCGCCCAAGGTAGAACCAAGCTGTCAAGTTTAGAAACTAGGATATTCTCTTTTGAAAAATTTTCTTTGATAAGCTTAGGCCAAAAAGGGTAAGGCAGAATAAACTGCATATACCCCGATGAGAAAGAAACATTTTCATTAACTTCATCCATTACCAAATCAAAATTCACCTTAACACCAAAATGATCAACCAACGCTTCAATACCTGTTTGATTGACAGAAGCCTGCATACCTTCTTCAATCTTTACTCCGTCTAAAAGAAAAATAACTTCCCCTCCTCGCATAATGAATTGATCAATTTCAAATAAATCTCTTTCCGTAAAAGTCTCCTTGGGACCAGCAACAACTAAAGTGTCAACCTCTTCAATTTGTTTTCCATTTTCAATCACAACCGTCTCCACTTCATAATTTTTCTCAAGTTCTTTACGGATCAATGTATAGTCGCCCCTTCCTTCTTCTCGTGAACCTTCATGAATCAAATGCTCTCCATGACCTGCAAGAAAACCTACAACTTTAATACGCTCGGCTGAAACTTTCTTAATCGTTGAGGTTAAATCATACTCAAGCGTATCAATACTCTGCACTACCGGTAAAACTTCTTGCTTATCTTCATAAAAAATAGCAATTCCCAAAAATCCATTTTGCACCTGAAACTTATCTTCTTCTAAAAAATTCATTTGCAGCTCTGGAATACCCAGAGTAAGCGCTTCATTTTTAATTTTATCGTCATCGGCAGGATCCAAATACACAATATTGAGCTTTCCTTTGGAAAAAGCCTTGTACTCATCCAAAATATCATGCACATACTGACTTACTTCCAATAACTCCGGTGGAAGTTTTTTTGAAAAATAAACTTTGATCGTAACTAAATCATTAACCGAGGCTAAAGTTGTTTTAGTGGCTTGAGATACTGAATACTGTTTATCTGCTGTCAAATCCCAACGCTTGAAATTTCTAAGCGAAATATAGTTGATCATGGCAAGGATTACAATTACCAAAACAACACTAACGGTGGTTGTCATATAACTTTTTAGATTCTTCAGAATTTGCATTTTTTAGAGTTTAAGTCTTAGGTTTTTTATTTAAACTATATACATTTTTTGTAATTCCTGCACCCGTTTTCACGAGCATAAACTCCGGCAGGAATCTATCATTGGATTAAATCGTTATACAAGTCCTTCCATTCAACGTTGTACTCATTTATTAAATTTTCTTTCCATTCACGTTTCCATCTCTTCAGACACTTTTCTCTTGCGATTGCACTTTTTATATCATTTGTCTTTTCGTAGCAGACTAAACGATCAATGTTATATCTTTTTGTAAATCCTTCTATCTTCTTTTCCTTGTATTCCCATACCCTTCTTACTAAGTTATCTGTCACTCCTATGTATAACGCTCTACTTTTGCTAGATAAAATATAAACATAATAGGTTTTCATAACGGTTTGTCGGATTAAAAGAATTTCCAAGATCCCTGCCTCCGTAGTGATGAAAAAAGGGAATACAAAAATGGCAGGAAAAAATTATAAATCGCTAACTCCTCTTCTTAATATTCAAAACATTTAGATAAAGGAAAAATCCTATTACCGAAAGATAATAAATTACATCTCGCGAATCAATTACTCCACGCGTAATACTGCTAAAATGCGTACCCAACCCTAAATACTGTAAAGTTGGAACAATCCACTGCGGTAGAGCCATCGTCACAATACTTTCTCCCAGAATAAACATTGCAAAAGAAATAGCAACCGCCACAATAAAAGCAATAATTTGATTTTCCGTAAAACTCGAAACCCAAAGTCCAATTGCCAAATATGCCGATCCCATAAAAAGTGCTCCCAGATAGGAAGCAAAAATTACTCCAAAATCAGGCTCTCCCAGGTAAGCTAAAATCAAGGTTAAAACACTGGAAAGCAAAAGAGTCAACAAAAGAAAAAAGAAACTCGCAAGAAACTTACCAATCACGGTTTGTGT
The DNA here is from genome assembly GCA_028279865.1 of Candidatus Altimarinota bacterium. GTDB lineage: Bacteria > Patescibacteriota > Gracilibacteria > JANQMV01 > JANQMV01 > JANQMV01. The sequence continues at coordinate 5,912 of JANQMV010000028.1, forward strand.
TTCAGTCACAGGTAAAGTCATTAAAGTCTCAATTGTTCCCATTTTTTTCTCCTCAGACCAGAGGCGCATTGTAACTGCAGGAATCAAAAAAAGAAAAACCCAAGGCAAAAATTCAAAAAAGGCTCTCTGGGAAATTTGACCTAAAAGGAAAAAACCGCGAAAAAAAAGCCATCCTACTTTAGCCAAAAATACAATAATAAAAATGTAAGCAATCGAAGAATTAAAATAAACTTTTAGTTCTTTTTTTGTTAAAGCAAGTATTGCGTTCATAGAATTTAGATCTTAGATTTTAGAATATTAGAGTTTAGAATAGTAGATTTGAGTCCGTCATTCTGAGTAATCCCCGACATTGATTTCTTCTCAATTCTTTTAATTAGCTTTAAAGCATTTGTCAAGAAATCTCGGGGAGCATCGAAGGATCTCTCGGAGGATGAATTGTTCACAAACGGCAAGAAGTATTTACGTTTATAGTTACAACAAGTTGCAACATATTTCGCTCAGGATGACGCATAGCTATTATTTCTTCGTCAACTTGATAAACACATCCTCTAAACTCACCTCTTCTCTTGTCATTTCAAGAAGCTCAAATTTATTTTTTATGACATGATGAACAAGGGGTTTACGCAAATCCAAACCTCCCTCTGATTCAATTTTTACTGCCAAAATTCCTCTTTTTTCTCCTTGTTTTGCTGAAACTTTTTTGACTCCTTTTAATTTTTCCATTTTGGCAACTACCAGCGATTTCGGAGAACCTTCAACCTGAAGGTGTACAATAGATTTGCCACTATTGGTAGATTGTTCTCTTAGTTCTCCCGGTGTTCCTGAGGCAACGATTTTACCATTGTTGATAATCAAAACCCTATCAGAGGTTGCTTCTACCTCAGAGAGAATATGTGAGCTTAAAATAACCGTCTTCTTTTTTCCAATTTTTTTAATTAATTCTCTAATTTCAATGATTTGATTTGGATCAAGCCCATTGGTTGGTTCGTCTAATACTAAAATTTCCGGATCATGAATCAAAACTTGAGCAAGGCCGACTCTCTGTTTGTAGCCTTTGGATAACTCATAAATTTCACTTCTTTTTTTGTTTTCAAGTCCGCAAAGCCTGATTACTTTTTCAATTGCGTCTTTTCTTTCAAAAAAGGGAATTTTGCGAATTCCGGCGATGTAGCCTAAATACTCCAAAACATTTAATTCAGGATAGAGAGGTGCATTTTCCGGAAGATAACCGATTAGCTGACGAATTTTCAAAGGATCTTTTTTTACATCCAGTCCCGCTATTTTTACTTCCCCCTCAGTTGCCGGCATAAAACAAGTAATGATTTTCATCGTTGTTGTTTTTCCTGCACCATTAGGTCCAAGTAATCCAACAATCTCACCTTTGTTAATGTGGAAAGATAAGTTATCAACAGCCTTAAAGCTGCCGTAAGTTTTTGTTAGGTTTTTTATATTAATCATTTTGGTATTTATTAAATTTACACCTGCTGAAAGTGTATCATTTTTTCAATATAAAATTTAATAAAATTTCCCTCTAAGTCAAGATTTTTTACAAATAAAAAGCAGAACAAAAAACTTCTTATTTTAATTCTATTTTTAATAAAGCAATGTTTAGCTTAATTTGAAAAACTTAAGCGACAGAAAAAAGGAAAAGAATCAAAGTCATAGCAAAAGTCACAGTCAAGAAGGTTCAAAAAGCGGAAGATTTGTTTGTTTTTGTATGCATTTTTTTATTTTTTTTAAAAAATACCTTAAGCTATTATACAATACTGTTTTTCATATTGCAAGGCATCTTTTTCATTAAAACTAGCGTGTAATTCATAAAAAATTGTCAAAACTTTAAAACGAGACTCTTGTGTTATAGCCCACATAAAAAAATCAAAATCAAATTCTGAGTCCATTTTCCGATATTTACCTTCTTGAAGACATTTATAAATTCTAATTTTGCTACTATCCAATGTTGGGCAAAAAGCAAACCTTTCTCCGCCACGATTAAATTGAACAGTCAACCAGTCATGCATTCCTTTTTTATCATTAAAACAAGAACCTTTCTCCACGACTCCATGCAAATCTTTGATAGTTAAAATCCTTTGTTTATTTTTCTCTGTTTTTAACATTATTTTTTAGTGTTTCTCTATTTTTAATAATAAGGTACTTATTCTATTCCAACTCAAAGAAAATGTAAAACTACTATTTTAGGCACTGTTGCAAAAACCTGTGTCTGTCATTTGTATTTTCTAAAATAAAAGAGTATCTTCAGTAGTTTATACAATGA
>JANQMV010000055.1 GCA_028279865.1 Candidatus Altimarinota bacterium
TCATAACTGTTTCAAGTGCTGATTTGCCTGTCTTCGGATGAACGTCAACGGGAATACCACGACCGTCATCTGAGATTGTGATTGATCCGTCTTCGTTAATGACAATTTCAATATTTTTACAATGTCCCGCCATCGCTTCATCGATAGAGTTGTCGACGATTTCCCAAATCAGATGATGTAGTCCTCTTGTGTCTGTAGAACCAATGTACATTCCCGGTCTTTTGCGTACCGGTTCTAACCCTTCTAAGACCTGGATATTACTCGCTGAATAATCTTTTGACATTTTTTCGGTTTGGTTATTTTGAAAGTAAAAAGTATTGTTTATGCTAAAAAAGCACTAGACTCTAGCTTTTAACCACTAGTTACCAGCTTATAAATTAATAAAGCTAACGACTAATAGCTAAAGGCTAACAGCTTGCCTTTATTTTAACGATAAATAAAAGGTTTGCAAGGGAGTTTTTGGTAAAAAAGAAGTGTAAGACAATTAATAATTCTTAAGCTTTTTCAAATTATCAAGAGTCAGAATATCACGAAAAGCTCATTCAATAATCTTGTATGCATGATTCTTCGCTTTTTCTTCAGACATTCATGTTTTTTCCAACCCTGAAGCTATCAAACTACCCTTTCAACTCTTCAACAAACTCCCCCACAGCCTCTACTCCCTCCTCCTCCAAAACCCGAATCGCCTGCGAACCGACAATCGCAAAATCAGCCTTACCTTTAAGAAAATCAACATCTTCTTTCTTCGAAATTCCGAATCCAACACTAAGAGGTAAATCTGTAAACTTACGACAACGTGTGAGAAACTCATCAAGCTCTGCTCCAAAATTAGTCTCCGCCCCAGTCACTCCTGTACGTGCAACACAGTAAATAAAACCTTTTGCCACCTCAGCAATACTTTGAAGTCTTTCATCTGTGGAAGTCGGCGCCATGATAAAAATCGGAGTTAAGTCATTTTTTTCACAAGCCGCTAGATATTCACCCGCTTCTTCCGGCGGAATATCCGGAACAATTAGACCTTCAATTCCGACTTCACTCGCATCCTGACAAAATTTCTCAAAACCGTATTTTACTAAAATATTCGCATAAGTCATAAAAAGCAACGGCGCAGAAACCTTGCCTGACAACCGCTTTGCCAAATTAAAGGCATCCTGCACCTTCACACCACTTTCAAGTGCTATCTGAGATGCCTTCATAATTGTCGGACCATCCGCAATCGGATCTGAAAAAGGAATCTGAAGCTCAATAAAATCAGCTCCGCTTTGATCCATCTCAAGCACTAATTTTTCAGTAGTCTCCAAATCGGGATAACCAACAACCACATGAGTCATTAGACCCATTTGGTTTTCTGTTTTTAATTGCTTTAGTTTGTCTATAATTTTTTGCATGGTAATTTTATTTAGAATTCAAAACGAAGTTTTGCTTAGGTCAGAAAGGTTGCAATTCGGAGATTTCAACCAACTGCATTTATATATCCCGTAAAAACGGAATTATGCTAGTTACAGTCTGGAGACTGTAACTAGCCTGACCTTATAACAACTCTGTTGTTTGCACCGCAATTATTGAATGATCATCACTTAACCAATTCCGAGCAGAAGAATAAACCCATTCCTCCTCTTTTTCAACATATCCTTTCTTCACAGGATTCTGATGAACATAATTTAATTTTTGCTTAAAAAATTTTTCAATTTCAATAATTTCAGGATAATTATTCTTTTGCCAAATTTGAAAAGTGTTCTTATTTCTTTTGAAAATCGTTGTCTTCAAAAGATTTTGAATATAACGACGATTGTCTTGCTCAACAATTTTTCTAAGTTCATGAGTTGTCCACTTTTTAAAATCACGTAAAAATATTTCTGCGGAGTAAGGCTGCTCTACTTGAAAAAGCAGATGAATATGATTTGTCATAAAAACAAATCCAAACAAGGTTAAACCCTTGTTTTGTTGACAGTATTTTAAAGAATTTAAAATTGTTTCAAAATATTCATTCTTCGTAAAAACATCTATCCATTCAATCGTTGTGAGAGTACAGAAGTGTATGGCATTTGGTTTTTCGGGAGATGTATGCAGAGATGGCATGTTTTGTAATTTAATAATTCAAAACAGAGTTTTGTTTAGGTCATTTAAAGTTACAATCTCCAGATTGTAACTAGTGTGACCTTAAAACAACTCCGTTGTTAATCAAAACTATTCCTTCGGCATCTTCATCCCCCCCGTCGCCTTCTTCAAAATATCCGAATCAAACAGCGTCATAAAACTTTGCTTCTCTTCATATTTTTCAATCGCAAGCTGAATCAACCGATCCACCATCTCCTCACCTGAAACTCCCGAGGGTTCCCAGAGGTGTAATTGAAGCGATCCCGGAATTGTGTTGATTTCATTTGCATAAAATTTGTTGGTATCTTTATCCACCAAAAAATCCACACGACTCGTACCGGAACAATCCAAAACTTTAAAAACTTTCACCGCCATATCCTGAATTTCTTTCGTCATTTTTTCATCAAGTTCCGCAGGGATTTTCACTTTACTTTCAATCCCCTTCATCGTACCTCCTTCATTAATATACTTTTCTTCAAAAGTGAGAAAGTCTTCATATGAAGCCGGCTGTTCAAGCAGAGAAGGAACAGGCTCATCATTTCCCAATAAAGCACAATTAATTTCTACTAAATTTTCTACACCTTCTTCCACAATAATTTTGCGATCATAATGCGCCGCCACTTCTATCGCAAATCCAAGCTCTTTACGATTTTTGGCTTTAGAAATTCCAATGGAAGAACCAAGATTAGCTGGCTTTACAAAAATGGGATATTTCAAATCTTTCTCAATTCTATCATAGACTTCTTCCGGTTTTTCTCCCCACTCTTTGCGCATAAACCATTGGTATTTTACCATCGGAACATCATTAGCTTTCCAGATATCTTTCATTAAAACTTTATCCATTCCAAGTGCACTTCCCAGCACTCCGCACCCTGTCACCGGACAATTTAAAAGTTCCGCCATTCCTTGAATTGTTCCGTCTTCTCCGTTCATTCCGTGCATCACCGGAAACAAAACATCAATTTCTAAAATTTTTCCACCCCCAAACATTCCACCTTTTTTTGTAAACTTTAAGCCTTTTGCTTTTGCATCAAGTTCAACAGCATAGCCTCCAAAATCCTTAAAATCACACCCTTGGCAATCTTTGAATGTATCCATCTGCTGCAAAGAATCGTGGTATTGAAAATTACCATACTTATCAACATAAATCGGAAGAATATTATATTTATCAAGCTTTCTTAAATTTTCCATCACAATCTGAGCAGAGACAATCGACACATCATGCTCAACATTTTTCCCCCCAAAAACAACAGCGACATTCAGCTTTTGTGACATAATTTTGTTTAATTACGAATTAGAAATGATAAATTATCCCGCAAAGTCCGGGACAGGCTAAATTGATTTTAGCTTAATCTTTGAAATAATCAAAAAACTTGTTTTTATGACAAAACAATACTATAATTTCATATGAAAATATAATTTTACTTTTTTGTATGTCTACACTATCAGTTCCACTCACTCCGGAAATTGAGGCAATGGTCACCAAACTTGTTAAAAATGGATTTGCGGCTAACAAAGCCGAAGCTGCACGTAAGGCAATCATTAAAGTTGCCGAAGATGAAGCCATTGAGATGGTTTTAAAAAGTGAAAGAGAGGCAAAAGAAGGTAAACTTCTCAGAGGTGATTTAAAAAAACTCACTGAGTTAATTTCCTAATCTATGGTTAAAGTTGCGTATACTCCGACTTTTTTAAAGGAGTTTAAAAAACTGGAAAAAGATTTACAAAACGAGGCAATTGAGAAAATTGAGCTTTTTGAAGAAGGTGTACAACATCCTTTTTTAAAAACACATAAATTAAAAGGAAAACTAAAGGACCGTTATAGTTTTTCTGTTAACTACAAAACCAGAATTGTTTTTCAATATTTATCAAAAAAAGACGTTATCTTCTTGGCAATTGGAGATCACGATGTTTACAAATAAACAAAAAACTACCGACTACTTACTACAAACTATCAACTTTTCAAAAATCATCTTGCCAACATCTTTTTTTTGATTATACTACGTTCGTACTTAGCCAGCTTGCCACCTTAGCTCAGCTGGTAGAGCACTCGCCTTGTAAGCGATTGGTCGTCGGTTCGAGTCCGACAGGTGGCTCCATTAAAAAGCTTTTCCGGGAAATGTTTTTTTTGTAAACAAAAAGCTGCCTTTTTTAGCTTTAATTAACCTACTTTGAAGATTTTTTCTTTAAAATCTTTGACAGTTCTTCTACAGAGTTAATCTTATGCAATACACCTGTACGTAAATCCATAAAAGAAATTGAAATTTCGTCTTGTTTTTGTGAGGTTAAAAGACCTCTTTCCAATCTTAAAAAGTCACAAAAATCTCCAGCAGAACTCTGACGCGTAAAAGATTCCATAAAGAAAGAATTAAAAAGTACATTAAAAGCAAAACACATAATAGTTAAAAACTAATTAAGGGTTTGCTAAAGTAAGGTAAAAATGCTTATAAAAGGTATAAAATGAATAAAATTATCTTCAAAAAAGTCTCTTCAAGTGAATGGGAAAAAGTTAAAAAAATTGAGCAAACCGCTGACACTAATTTGTTTCGTCCTTATCCAGGAGAAAAAGCTTTTAAAAAAACAATCTTAGAAAGTGTTTTTTGTTTTATTCAGCAAAATGGGGAAACAATTGGCTTAATTCAATATGAACAGAAAAGTAAAAATGAAGTCTATGTTGGAGATTTGGTTGTTTTACCAGAGTTCCGCAATCAAGGAATTGCGAAACTCGCTTTCAAAAAACTTTTTAATGACTTAGGGGACGAGAAATATTCCCTTCATACTCATCCCCAAAACACCCCGGCAATTATTTCTTACCTGAAAGTTGGTTTTAAAATTATGAAGTGGGTGGACGATTATCACGGGACTGGAAAACCGAGGCTTTATTTGGAAAAAAATTAATCTATTTTTATAAAATGAAAATTAAAGCTTATACCTTAAACGCATTTTCAAAATCAAACAACGGCGGCAACCCTGCGGGAGTAGTTTTAGATGCAGATAAACTATCAGATAAGCAAATGCTACGAATTGCTCAAGAAATAGGTTTTTCAGAAACCGCATTTGTAAAAAAATCAAATAAAGCTGATTTTAAGCTTTCTTTTTTCACCCCAACTGAAGAAGTTGATTTGTGCGGACACGCCACAATTGCAACTTTTTTTCTTATGAAAAATTTAGGTTTAATTCAATCAGGCAGGTACACACAAGAAACAAAAGCAGGTGTTTTAGACATTAAAGTAAAGGAAGAAAACACAATTTTTATGAACCAAAACAATCCGCATTTTTTTGAAGAAATTGATAAGAAGGAAATTGCTGATTCATTAAATATCTCAACAAAATCATTAGCAGCAGATTTACCAATCCAAATCGTTACAACTGGACTAAGAGATATATTAGTACCAATAAAAAATCTTTCTGATTTACACTCAATTAAGGCAAATTTTGAGAAGATTACAGAAATTAGTAAAAAATACAAGGTAGTCGGCTATCACCTTTTCACTTTGGAAACCAAACTCAACTCAACAGCTCACTGCAGGAACTTTGCACCTCTTTATAACATCCCTGAAGAATCTGCTACAGGAACTTCTAATGGAGCGTTAAGCTGTTACCTTTTTAAGCACAAAAGAATAAATAAAAAACAAATAAATAATTTAGTTTATGAGCAAGGGTATTCAATGAATAAACCTTCAGAAATATTCGTCAAACTGAAAGCTGATGACAAAAAAATCGCTGAAGTAAGAGTAGGAGGTATTGCCTCAAACATTCAAGAAATAACAATTGAAATTTAAACGGTTTTATCCATTGAATTTTTACCTCAAAAATGCTAGAATTCACTAATTAATAAACAAAAAACAAAAATGAATATTACAATTTTGGGATGAGGAAATATCGGACGTACTATCGCCGCACAGTTTATTTGCGAAGAACACAATGTTTTTCTTGTTGAAAATAAACGTGAAGAAGTCTGATATATTGAAGAAAATCTGGACCTTTCCGTTATTCACGGAAATGCAAATAACACAACCATTCTGGAAAATGCCAATATTGAAGAAGCAGACTTGCTTTTGGCAGTAACCGATGATGATAATACAAACATTCTCGCTTGTGAACTTGCAAATTTTTATAACAAAAAGTGTAAAAAAATTGTACGAATTTCGGATGTCAGTTATTTAAACAAAGAACATATTTTATCCAAAGTTGACTTCAAAATTGATCACGTAATTAATAATGAAGAAATTCTTGCAAAAAACTTAAAAAAACTAATTGCTTTCCCGGGGGCAACAGATTTATCAACTTTCCTTGATGAAAAAATCATTCTGGGTGGTTTTAAAATTAAACCAAGCTCTCCCTTTTTCGATCAAAAAATCAAAGACCTGCCCTTGCCGGAAGAAGCCCGCGTTATTGCCTACGCCGACAATGGACATTTTCATCTAGCCGAACCTCATCTCACCCTGCAAGAATACTCAATAATCTATCTTGCTTTCCCTAGTGAAATTTCAAACAAAATTCAAAAACTGATTAACCCTAATTACAAAAAAATTAGAAGTTTAGTCATTTACGAAGACTGCAACAAAGATATGCAAAAAACTTATTATTTAAGTGAAAAATTGAGCAAAGATTTAAAAATCAATGACATTCGCATTGTAGTCAGGTCAAACCAAAAAGCCAAAGAGCTCTCCAAAATTTCACATAATCAAATTCTGACAGGAAAAATTGCAAAACCGTCCTTCTGGTACAGGCAAGAGCTCAATGAAGCGGATGCGTTTTTAGCCTTATCCGAAAATAATGAAAAAAACATCCTCGCAGGCTTGGTATGAAACCAGCTGTGAATTTCAACCATCTTAACACAAGCGGAACTTCCTGAATACTCAGCACTAACCTCCTCAACTCCTCTAACCTCCATACTTAGCCCCTCAATTTTGGCAGTAAATGAAATTTTACAACAAACCCATCATGAAGAAATAAAAAAAATGACTATCTTGAATTACCTGGATTTAGAAGCCATCGAATATGAAATCGGAGAAAAAAGTAAAGCCAAAGGAAAAACGATCAAAGAAATAATTGGTAAAAACAATTTCGTAATTTCACATATTTTGCGAAACGGAAAAATACAGAAACCAAAAGAAAAAACTACTCTCAAAAAAGGAGACAAGGTTTTGCTTATCACAAGCATAGATAAGTTAAGTTACCTTTCTGAGATGTTTAAAGTAGGGTAACTCCGTAGCCCCCCTTTTGTCATCCCGGAATTCTATCCACTTTAATAAAAAATATAAATAGTTAGAATATCCGGGATCTCCCTTTCCTAAGATAATAATTAAACCTAATTGGATCCCTTAGGTTAGTGACAAAAATTAGCTCCGAGAGATTCCCGCCTCCGCGGGAATGACAATAATGACAAAACAGGAATAATTTATAATCTATAATTTACAAAAGTGCACCTCAAAGCGGGTTGAAAAAGTATCGCGCCCATTCAAATTATCATTGGAATCGCAATGCTTTTGACAAGCCTTGTTTCAATTTTTTACAAAGAGAATCCTTGGCCACTTTGGTTTGGTTCTGCTATAAGTTTAGCTTTTGGCTTTTGACTGTATTGGCTTTCACGAAAAGCAAACTTAAAACAAGAAATCAGGACAAGAGAAGGCTTTGCCATTACAACCTTTAGCTGGATTTTAGCTGCGCTTTTTTGAGCCATTCCTTTTTACTTGTCAAACTTTCCGGATTTAAATCTGTCAGCCAGTTTTACCGACAGCTTCTTTGAATCAATGTCCGGCTTCACCACAACAGGAGCAAGTATCTTGAGCAACATTGAACAGTTCCCAAAAGGAATTTTGTTCTGGAGATCACTCATGCATTGGTTTGGCGGAATGGGAATTATTGTCCTTGCGATTGCGATTTTACCAAATATAGCAATCGGAGGTATGCAGATTTTTAAAACAGAAGCTCCTTGACCTTTTAAAAAAGATAAACTGATGCCGCGCATCAAAGACGTTGCAAAAGTACTTTGGAAAGTTTATTTAATTTTTACAGTTTTGGAAATTATCGCCTTAATGGCGGTCGGACTTGATTGGTATGATGCTATTACACATACATTTGGAACAATTGCAACAGGAGGGTTTTCGACTTATAACGATGGTATTAGCGGTCTGAACAATCATGCTGCAGAAATTACAATTACCATTTTTATGATCTTGGCCGGAATTAATTTTTCACTTTATTTTTCATTCTTCAAAGGCAAAATCACCGCACTCTTCGATCGAGAACTAATGGTCTACTTAAGCCTTATTTTAATTGTTTTTGGTTTAATTGTCTGGGATTTAAATAATCACCAATACTACAAATCAATCTGAGAAACCGTTCGTTTAGCTTTCTTTCAGGTTCCTGCGATTTTAACAACAACAGGTTATACTACCGCAAATTTCGATGACTGGCCAAATTTTTCGAAATGACTTCTTTTTATTTTAATGTTTATTGGAGGATCAGCAGGCTCAACAGCCGGTGGCTTCAAAATCATCAGGCATATGGTTATTTTAAAATATATCATCATTGAACTAAAACGCATCATCAACCCTAGTCTGGTTCAAACTGTCAAAATTGCAAAAAGACCTATTGAGCAATCAATCGTAAACTCGATTTTAGCCTTTGCAGGAATTTATTTAGGCTTATTTGCATTAGGCGGACTTGCCTTAACATTTTATGGAATTGATACAGAAACCGCATTTTCAGCCTCAATAGCCAGTCTTGGTAACATTGGTCCCGGTTTTAATTTGATTAGCCCTATCAGTAATTATGGTTTTATGCCAACAGAAGCAAAATGGATACTATCATTCTTGATGCTAGCCGGACGTCTGGAAATTTTTACGTTTATTATTTTGTTCGTACCGGGAATTTGGAAAAACACGAAAAAATGGAGTTTTTAAATCATTATGAAAGAAGGTGATGTCATATGACATCACCTTCTTTATCTTAAACTAAACAATTTCTATTCACTCTCATTTCCCTTCCTTCTTTTCAAAAAATGAAATGTAGAGTTTTTTGATTACCTCGTAAGTAGCTGTCGCAAGTCCGGATAAAGTTCCTTTAAGTCGCCTAATTTTCTCTAGAATTCGTGTTAAATAAAAAGCGCCTTTTTTCTCTTCAAGTTTCGCCTGTTTCATCAAACTTTTTATCTCTCTGTGTAGTTCTTTCCTAATTCTACGAACCATGATCCTTTGTGTCGGAAGTTTTAAAGGTGCTACACCTGAAAAAGAAAAATCATCCCCATCTGAATGAGCTTGACCTGCTTTTGAGCCTTGCTGTTTTTTATCATCTTCTCTTACTCTTTCTGAAACTTTTTCTGATGGATTTGGTACATCAAGTCCATCCATGAAATCACTTACCTCGCCTGCATCAGGCTGCAGATCAGGCTGAGAGTCTTGTTTTTGAGGTTTGAGCACATCCTGACTACCTTCTTGAAAAACCTCAGTACGCTCCGGTGTTGTTACTTTGTCAGACACTTGTGCAGTCATTAATACAATCTGATTATAAGACAAACTCTGAATAAAACTAAATCTAAATTCCATTCAGATAATTTTACCTTATTTTTATGTATTTAGCAAGGTCTTTAATTCGAAGTAATATTACAATCACAAACTCCCAACTATTTTGCCATTCTTGCGAAAGCGAGAATCTTCATTCAAATGTAATCCATGCAAACTCATGAATCTTTGTTCTTCAATGAAGGCAAAAGATCCTCGGATATTTTAATCTTAAACTTCTAACACTAAGGATAAAATTCCAAAGATGACGTGTTGGTGTGTTTTCTATTCAGCATGACTGGCAAATCTATATCTGCCTTAAGGATAAATCAACGGATAAACATCAATTGCAGGTTCTTCATAAGGATGAACCTTTTTTATTTTTTCTAACAATCCTGCACAAGCTTCCTCCTCACAAATAGTCTCAATTCGTTCTTCTTCAACTTCTTCCATTTTTTCAATTTCACCTAAGTAAGGACTTGCTCCCTCACAAGGCTGAAAACGACCCACACCTTTCACAGAAAAGCTGCAACCTTGATAATTTCCTATTTTTCCCGCACCATTTTTCGCCAAAACCTGACGAATTTTATCTGCATGAGAAAGCGGATTATAAACAACGATTTTGTACATAATCTTTAGAACTTAAATCTTAGAGCTTGAGATGTTTAAAAAACACAAAAATTATAGTTTGGTAATTCCGGCTTGTCCAGAATCCTGCTTTTGCTCATTTATAATTCATAATTCCTATGTTTTTCCTTTAAAATTCACACAAGCTTGTGTTAGTATTCACCCAGAAGTAAATTTTAACCTCCTCTCATCGTGTCAAAATCAAACTTTCGATTATTTACAGGAAATGCGCATCCTGCACTAGCTCAAGAAATCGCCGGTTTAATGAAAATGGAACTCAGCGATTTGACTATCAAAAAATTCGCCTGTGGCGAAGTTTATATCAACATTGATGAAACTGTTCGTGGCAAAGAGGTCTTCTTGATCCACACAACACGCGGAGGAAATATAAATGAAGACTATATGGAGCTTTTCCTAATGTGCGATGCAATGCGTCGCTCTTTTGCTTCAAAAGTACATGTAGTACTACCTCATTATGGATACGCCAGACAAGACAAGCTTCACGAGGCTAGGGAGACTATCTCTGCAAAACTGATCGCAGATCTGCTTGTCAAAAGCGGAGCAGAGCATGTTATTACAATGCACCTCCATTCTGACCAAAATCAAGCATTTTTTGATGTTCCTGTTGATAATCTGAATCCGCGTAATATGTTCGCCGACTATATTAAACAAAAAGGGATTACAGATGGAGTTATTGTTTCCCCCGATGCAGGCGGAGCAAAATCTGCCAAAAAAATAGCAGACAAACTAGGCTTCTCAATCGCAATCTTACATAAGACACGACCAGAGCATAATATTTCAGAAATCACACACATTGTCGGTGATATAAAAGGTAAAACCCCTATCATTTATGATGACATGGTTGATACAGCCGGAAGTGTCTGCAATGCTAAAGAAGTCCTGATCAAAGGCGGAAGTAATCCTGATGTTTACATGATGGCAACCCATCCGATTCTATCCAATCCGGCAGCAGAAAGATTTAGAAAAGCGCAATTTAAAGAAGTAATTTTCACCAACTCCCTGCCAATTCCCGAAGAAAAAATGTTCCCGGGTCTTAAGATTCTTTCAGTTGCACCACTGCTCGCAGGTGTCATGGAAGGTGTTATTCAACAAAAATCAATTACTCCCTTGTATTTTAAGTAGTTTTTGATATCAAACATAAAGAAGGCGACATCACATGATGTCGCCTTCTTTTTTAAATTGTTTACTGCTCACTACTTTTTCTTCACACTATCAGAATATCCTTTAATCGCTTGCAATATGTCTGAAGGAATCATCCAAATCGTAGTGTTTGATTGATCAGATGAAAGATCATTCACCGCTTGTAAAGTCCTCAAGTGCATCGCACCTGGAGTACTGCTCAAAGTTTTCGCAGCAAGAGCAAGGTTTTCCGCAGCAATTTTATCTCCGTCAGCTTTGATAATTACCGCTCTCTTTTCACGTTCCGCTTCCGCTTCCTTGGAAATCGTTCTCTTTAAATTTTCCGGAATTACCACATCTTTTAACTCTACTGATTCAATGTCAATTCCCCACGGATCAGTTTTTGTATCAACATATTTTTCAATCTTTTCTGCAATTTCTGTCCTGTTTTGCAAAAGTTGATCTAAGGAAACTTCACCCACGGCGTTACGCATCGTTGTCTGAGCAAGTTGTGAAACAGCGTAATAGAAGTTTTCCACTTCCAAAATCGCTTTTCCTGCATCCGAAACTTTATAGTAAACTACTGCGTTAATTCTTACAGGGATATTATCTTTCGTGATTGCCTCCTGATCCGGAACATCAACAGCTTTTGTACGAATATCCACTTTTCTCATTGTTTGAAAAATAGGAATCACAATTCTCCAACCAGGATCTTTCATACCCGTAAACTTACCCAAAGTAAACATCACTGCCCTTTCATATTGGTTAACTTGGCGGATTAATACGACCAAACCAACTATAACGATAGGCAAGAAACCAAGATATTCCATATAAAGAAAAATTAAGATTAAATATAGCGAAAAAACTCTAGCCTTTTTTAAAAAATAAGACAACTTATTTGACTTTACGACCTTCAGTTTTTGCTGTTCAAAATCTATTTCAGGACTGGTAAACCTGCATTCATCCAAGCTACAATACCACCCATATCATAAACTGTTTGAAAATTAAGCTCTTCCATTATTTTTAAAGAAACTCCACTACGAAAACCTGTCCTACAATAAATTAAATACATTTTTGTTTTATCTAATTTATTCAAATCACTTCTAAAATCTTTAGCATAAAAATTAAGGTTTCGAGAGTTTTGTAAATGTCCGATCAAAAATTCATTTGACGTCCTCAAATCGAGAATTATAAAATCCTCATTTTCCATATTTTGATCAATCAAATCCTTTCCCTCCAAAGTTGTAATTTTTGCAAACATAGTTTGTATTAAAATTTCTATCTCCTTTCTCCTTATTTAAACACACTAAAATTACTAAGAAGATCTACTGAATTAATTAAAAATATTCACGAGACATTAATTTTAAAGTCGTTTTATCTTTTGTTATTCTTTAGCTATTTTACGTCTAAAAGCATCATATTTGTTTTTATATGCTTATTAATAAAATGTAAGCTTAAATAGTCATCTGAGTTTTATTGATAGAACAAATCCGTTCTATGATTTTTATATTTCTTCTTTGAATCCTCAGTTAATCCAACATAAAAACTATGATCTTTTAAACTTTGAAGAACATAAACATAATAAAAATTCGAAGGTACTTCTTTAGTAATGGCGGAGAGGAGAGGATTTGAACCTCCGGTTCCATTTGCATGGAACAACACATTAGCAGTGTGCCGCTTTCGACCACTCAGCCACCTCTCCGTAGCAGTTTTATTTGCGAAAAATATTAAATAATTTCTGGCGGAGAGACAGAGATTCGAACTCTGGGTACCATTGCTGGTACAACGGTTTTCAAGACCGCCGCCTTCAACCACTCAGCCATCTCTCCGTAATTTTTCATAAATGTTTTGAAGGTTCATCTCACAAACGCGGAAGCATTCTAGCTAAATCAGAAATGCTTGTCTATAAAACTTTTGGTGTCCCAGGCGCGATTTGAACGCACGACCTCAGCCTTCGCAGGGCTGCGCTCTATCCAGCTGAGCTACTGGGACACAGAACGGTTTTTATTTTCAAAAAACAGCGAAAGCAGGTTAACAAATAACCTAAACAAAGGCAATTAAAAATTTACCCTCTCTGTACAATTTTATTCAGTGCTTGAAGGTATGCTTTTGCACTTGCCACAACAATATCGGTATGCACGCCTTTACCTGTAAAAGTTCGCCCCTGCTTATTCTTCACTTTCACAATAACTTCTGCGACAGCATCAATTCCTTCGGTAACAGCATTCACATTAAATTCCATCAACTCACCATGATCACCAATAATCTGATCGATCGCCTTATATATAGCATCAACAGGACCTGTTCCTTCGCCCTTAGCTTTTTGAATATCTCCCTCCACATTAACCTCTACAAAAGCATTTGGCTGGTGGATTGTTCCTGTATGCACATCCAGATCTTTAAGTTGGAATTTCTGCTGATTGGTTGCCATTTCATCATTCACAATCGCTTCCAAGTCTTCATCATAAACTTCCTTTTTCTTATCACACAGTTCTTTAAAGCGAGTAAAGACCAGTAGCAATTCCTCATCTGATAAATCAAAACCGATTTGCTGCAAACGATCGTTCAATGCAGCACGCCCGGAGTGTTTACCAAGTACCAAACGATTTGTATCCAGACCAATGTCCTCAGCACACATAATTTCAAAGGTTTCTCTCTTTTTTAAAATTGCATCCTGATGAATACCAGACTCATGCGCAAATGCGTTTTTACCAACAATCGCTTTGTTCGCTTGTACGTGTAGTCCCGTGATACTAGAAACCAAGCGTGAACTTTTATAAATTTCTTTTTTGTTAATATGCGTTTTTTCAGAAAAAAACTCCGAACGCACATCAAGTGCCATCACAACCTCTTCGAGAGACGCATTTCCTCCTCTTTCCCCAAGTCCGTTAATCGCACACTCAATCTGCCTTGCCCCGTTTTGTACCGCTGCCAGAGAATTCGCAGTCGCCAGTCCCAAATCATTATGACAATGCACACTTAAGATCACGTCCTCTTTCAAAGCCGGAACCCTTTCAATAATGTCTGCAATAAACTTGCCAAACTCATTCGGGATTGCGTAACCGACACTGTCTGGAATATTAATCGTCGTTGCACCTTCTTCAATTGCGACTTTAATCACTTCACACAAATAATCCAATTCCGTGCGGCTTGCGTCCATCGCACTAAACTCCACATCTTGACATAAGCTTCCTGCCAATTTAACAGCTTTTCGTGCCATTTCCAAAACCTCTTCCTGAGTCTTTTTCATCTGATATTTAAGATGAATTTCAGAAGTAGAAATAAAAGTATGAATTCTCGGACAACTTGCTTCCTGGATCGCTTCCCAGCAAACTTCAATATCTTTTGGCACAGCGCGTGCAAGTCCGCAAATTGTAGATTTTGTAACCTTTTTGGCTATTTGATTAACTGCATTAAAATCATCTTTTGAAGTAATCGGAAAACCCGCCTCAATAATATCCACTCCCAATTTTTCCAACTGTAAAGCCACTTTAATTTTTTCTTCGGTATTCATGCTCGCTCCCGGACTCTGCTCTCCGTCACGTAAAGTTGTATCAAATATTTTAATCATCTTTTGCTAAATTAATGTAAAATTTGTAAAATGGTTGTTGTTTTATGCGAAGGCTAAAGTAGCATAAGTTGTATAGAGATACAATTCTTTGTCACATAAATACTTTGTAATATAAAAATAATTTTTCTTTTTATGAAATTTACAGAAGATCAACTACATACTGCTGTTAGTCTTTATTTAGCAGGACGCATTATGGAGGAAAATGAAAAAGCTCTATGGGAAACAGACACATTCAAAAAATCAAAAGACAGTATTCCTAATCTAGGACGCCTTTTGATGATAAAGAATATAGGTATTGGTGCAATTATTATATATTCATATGCGATTGAAAACCTTTTTAAGGCTTTTTATCCTAAAAGAAAAAAAGGTCATCTCAATATTAATGATATTCCTCATGATTTAGGATTAAAAAAACTTGAAGCAATAATGTTTTTTAAAACAATTTTTCCATTACTACAGAAGGGATTTCTTAGATACAATGAACCTCGTCAAGAAGAAAATTTAATTGCTCCGAAGATTACTAGAAAAATTTTTATAAAGACATTTAAATATTTTACTGAAAAATTCTCAATTGAACTTAACGATGTAAAATGTTTTAAAGTAGAATTTTTTAACTTTAAATATCCCTTCATAGAAGAATTAGTAAAATAATTCAGGCTACCCCCTAAGCACAATTTTTATTCTTGCGTTGGTTCAAGTTTTCAACTTGAATCAAATCTTTTGCCTCTATCCGTTTTATATTTTGTGTTTAGTAGCAAACATCAGAAGCAGTTTACAAAACTGCTCTAACTAAAAAAAAGCTTGAACAGTCTTTTTGAGATTTTTTTTCAATTATACTTAAAAACAACTTCAATTTAATCAAAACATTGTGCTAAGCTTTAACTAGAAATTTTATCAAAAACTCAGAATAAATTTTTATCTCATTTCAAGCTTTAATCATCAAATGCCATACATCCTCACAGAAAAAATTAAAATTGGTATCAGTGCTTGTAATTTCGGTGCTCGTGTTCGTTGGAACATTCGCGGTTGGGATAAATTTTCAGCACTAGACCGGGAAAGGAATTCTTTTATATGGACCCCTGTTTGCCCGGAAGTATTAAGTGGGCTTGGAGTACCTCGCGCCACCATTAAATTAGTCGGTGGTAACGGTGACGAATTCTGGGAATCAAAAGCAAAAGTAAAAAATAAAAAAGGAGAAATCGTAACAGAGCAAATCAAAAAAGGCACCCTCGCTGCTCTTGAAAATGTTAAAAGAGCTGAATGCGAAGCCTTTGTTTTTATGGAAGGTAGTCCTACCTGTGGAATTTATCGAACAACACTCAAAAACAAAAGACTTGGTAAACCGCCTGGAACTTTTGGAAGCTTGCTTTTAAAGGAAGAACTTTTTTTAATTCCCGCTCAAGATCTGCAAAGTCCCGTCAAATGGTGGGACTGGAGAAGACGGCTACATGCTTTCATCTGGCTAAAAAGAAAGGAAATTAAATCAAAAAAAGAACTTTACGAAATCTGGCATAATTATAAATTTATTTGTCAGGAAGCTGATTTGGAAATTGCAAGAAAAATCGGTGAAGAAATTGCACAAATTGATCAACTAACAAATAAAGTAATACAAAACTGGAAAAAAAAGGTTTTAATGCTCCTACGACAACCTTCAACTTTTCCGAGAATAAAATCCATTCTACAAAAACACTTCGCACATTACAATAAGCATTTTAACGGTAAAACAGAAAAAATCAGCCTCCCTCCGGACAAAATCTCTAAAACGAATTTTATCAATCAAATCAAAAAAATGGAGAAAAAAGCTTTCATAGAAAAATACGACTTCGGAGGTGTGCCTGTCATTTTCAGATCAACAGAAAGATAAAAATTCACAATAAAAATATTCAACACCTTTATCAATTTAAAAATTTCGCCATGTTTACAACTCAAAACGTACTCTCCTATTTTACAATTTTTTTAACCTTTAGCGTCATAGACGCTATTTGGTTAAAATTTATAGCAGGTAGTTTTTTTGTTAAAAAACTCGGACCTCTTTTGAGAGAAAGCTTAGACCTGAGACTTTTTTTGTTTTTCTATTTGATCTACGCATTAGCAATCTTTGTTTTTGCAGTTCAACCTGCTCTTAATAAAGGTTCATTAATAAATGCCCTTTTGTTAGGAGGTTTTCTCGGCTTTATTGCTTATGCTGCCTATGATTTGACAAACTTAGCAACCTTAAAAAACTGGTCAGTCACATTTGTCTTGGTAGATCTTGTCTGGGGGACTTTGCTTACCGCTTTCACTGCCGGTACGGCTTTTTATTTGATAAAAAATTTCATCAATTAAACCGCAAAACTTAAAAAATAAAAACTAAAATTTAAATCAAACATTATTAAAATGGAAAAATTAGATTCTCAAACAAAGGAATTGGAACTTGCAAGATTTGATTTAGAAGAAACACTAAAAAAGCGCTGTCAAGAGCTCGGTGATTCAGATGATATCTGTGCCAAATCCGATATCATTTTGAATGCTATCGAAGAAGATGATGTCAGAACACTCATAAAATATGCTGATCTTCAAAAAAGCCCCATTGAAGGATACCAAATGCTCCTTATCAACTATATTCGCATCTTACTTACTCTCAAACCAAGATTAAAGGATAAATTAAGTGGTATCAACGGAAAAACTGTAAAATATCTTTTGGAAATTACTTCCGAATCAGAAAACACGAAAATAGGTCAGATCATCTCAAATTCACAAGATGAATTAGCCCCTTTTACTAGAAACTAAAAAAACTAAAAGCTTTAAGTAAAAATCACTAATGTCTGGATTAAACCTTTCAGCTATCTTCTAAGAAACCAGAAAGTAGTTTGATACCCTTGATTTGCGGGCAAATTATCTTCGATTATTTTTAATCCGTAAATCTCCGCACAATTCTTCAAGGCAATCACCAAAACATCTTCAGCGTACTCCCCTTCCTTCAATCTCTTCGCCGCAATCGCCGTGTCCTCAGCTTCAACTAATTCTGCCAGAGGATATTTTTTTTGCAAATATTCTTTATGTTCTTTCAATGCCTGAGGATGTGAAATAATTTTTGAGTAATTCTCTCTGGGAAGTTTCTTAATTCCCAAAAGCACATGTTCTATCGACAAAGAAATTTCATCAATTTTCTCAAACTCATATTTTCCCATCGCAACTTGCGTCTCCTCCACCAATCCACCCCGTGAAGATTCATACGCAAAAGTACCCAGATCAATTTGCCCTTCATCCAAAGCAGACAAAACATTCTCAGAAGAAATCAAATAATCAATTTCATAATCCGAAATCTCCTGCCTTTTACAAAACTCATGACAAGCTATTTCATTCGCACTGCAGATGTCTCCTTGAATTCCGATTTTGAGCATAGTAAGTAAGTTTAAAATTTACTTTTTTGTCATTCCCGCGAAGGCGGGAATCTATCGAAGGTTTATTCAGAAAACAACCTCAACAATTTGCTTTAATACGTCCTTCCTAAGAAATAGATCCCCAGATATTTCATTTTTATAGTTTTATTAAAAAGGATGAAATTCCGAGGATGACAACAGCCGTCTTTCTGGCTTGTCCAGAATCTCGAACATAAACTATTGCTTTATTTTCCTCAAGCCAACACGCTTAGAATAATTTTTAATTTCCCCTTTCTAATGTTAAAATTCCTACGCCTATTCTAAACTAAATTTAACTAAACAAAAAATGCGCTATTTATCCGGGATTCAGCCAAGCGGAGATTTTCATATCGGGAACTACTTCGGCATGATGAAAAGAATGATCGAAATGCAAGACAAAAGCGATCTTTTCGCTTTTATCGTTAATTTTCACGCACTCACATCCGTCAGTGATCCTGAAAGACTCAGACAAGGAACCGAAAAAGCAATTTTGGACTATTTAGCCCTAGGACTTGATCCGGACAAATGTACTTTTTGGCTTCAATCTGATGTACCGGAAGTAACTGAACTTGCTTGGATTCTAAGCTGCGTAACACCGCACGGACTACTGGAAAGAGCACATAGCTACAAAGATAAAGTTGCCAAAGGGATCAGCCCGAATCTGGGGCTCTTCACTTATCCTGTCCTGATGGCAGCGGATATTCTAGCTTACAATGCCGAAATTATTCCTGTCGGCAAAGATCAGAAGCAACATGTTGAAATGGCACGTGACATTGCGGTCAAATTTAACAATCATTATGGAGAGACTTTCGTCGTTCCAAAAGAAGAAATTAATAAAGAAGTTGCCACAGTGCCGGGTGTGGACGGACAAAAAATGAGTAAGTCTTACAATAACTACATTGAAATCTTTGCGCCTGACAATGTGATTAAAAAGAAAATTATGAGTATCAAAACAGACTCAACACCTGTTGAAGATCCAAAAAATCCTGACACTTGTAATGTCTTTGCCTTGTACAAGCTTTTTGCCAATGCAGCTGAATTAGTCGAAATGCGCCAAAAGTACGAAGCCGGAGGGATGGGGTATGGTGATGCCAAAAAAATCCTACTGGAAAAAATTCTTAACTACTTTGAGCCATTCAAAACCAAAAGAGCAGAACTCGAAAAAAACAAAAATCAAATCACTCAAATCATGAAAAAAGGCGCCCAAAAAGCACGCGATATCGCCAGTCCGATTTTGGAGACTGTACGTAAGAGAGTAGGTTTACAATAAAAAAGATAGCTATCCCTCCACTTTTAGGGGAGGTTAGGAGGGGTATAAATCAAATCAAACATCTTGGATACTTAAACACCTTACCCCTATCAATATTCCCTATTCGACTTCGCTCAGGGTAGGCTCCAAAAGGAGATAAGAAGAAATCCTAACTTACATCTAAAACATGCAAATTTTCAACGCACTTTTCGTTTTAATTCCAATCGTCATAGCAGGCTCTCTCAGCCGTAAATTCAACATTCTATCAAACGAACACTTAAGGGGACTCTCCGCTTTTGTTTATTATTTTGCATTACCTGCCTTATTTTTAGAAAAAATTGCTAATCTAAATTTAAACACGATTAATCTTAATCTCCTCATCGGAGCTATTCTACCAATTTTTATCACGATTTTTTTGCTTTTCTTGTTAAAAACAGTAAAAATAATCAATAAAAAATGGTTTGTTTTACTTGCTCTTTCAGTTGTTTTCAGCAGTAATGCATTTTTTGGAGTAGCTTTTTTTGAAGCACTGCTTGGTAAGCCCGGACTTGATTTTATGATTGTGATTTCTTCAGTCATGGGACCGATGGGTATTATTCTCAGCCTCATGCTCTTTGAATACGCAACTCAAAAGAAACACAGCCTGCTTTATTTACTAAAGATACTGCGTAATCCTTTGATTATTGCCATCTTAACCGGCCTCTTTCTTTCAATCACAAAAATTCAATTGGGCTTCCTATTTAGTTCCTTGGAAATGCTGGGTAAAACAGCCGCACCCACAGCCATATTTACATTGGGAATGTTTATGTATGATCGTTTTCAATTCAAAAACCTACGTCCCGCAATCCTGCCCGCTTTATTTAGGCTTATCTGTTTTCCGATTGTCACCCTGCTGACTCTCACATACTTACTTGATCCAGAAATAGAATTATTAAGCTGGGTTTTTCTCCAAAGCGGTATTCCGGTAGCAATTTCAATCTTTATTTTCGCTGAACGTTATAACTACGAAGCAGAAGTTTTATCCAACATCATCATCCTAACCTCAATTGGAAGTTTTATTGTCTTACCAGTTATTTTCTTTTTTTCCGGAGTTTAAATCTTACTTAAGAAAACGACTTCCTTTTTCTCAATTTAAGATTTTTAAAGCCTCTTCCACACTTTTATCATCATGGACAATCGCTCCTGCTGCTGCGATTAGTTTTGCCGGATTTTCGTGCTGGAAGGCATTTCTTCCCATCGAAAGACCTGCACATCCTCCATCCATTGCACCACGAATCATTTTTAAAGTATCCTCATCAGAAAGCTTAGAACCACCTGCAATCACCACAGGAGCCATACATCCTTCGGTAACCTCACGCATAGATTCAGGATCACCGGTATAGTAAGTTTTGATAATATCAGCTCCGAGTTCCGCACCAATACGAGCAGCGATTTTTACGTATTTAGCTTGCTGTGGATCACCATCAATTCCTTCTCCACGAGGATACATCATTGCCAATAAAGGCATCCCCCACTCCAGACAATCTCCGGCAATTTTCCCTAAAATTTCAAGCTGCTTTGATTCATTTTTAGAGCCTACGTTAATATGCACAGAAACTCCATCAGCCCCCATTTTTAAGGCTCTTTGCACAGTATTGGTCAGAACTTTGTCATTTGGGTCTGTCGGATTTAAGCAGCTACTTGAAGAAAGATGCAGAATTAAACCAACGTCTTTGCCGTGCTTCCGATGACCGTATAGTGGTAATCCGATATGTCCAACTACAGCATTGGCTCCGCCGTCTGCAACAGAATCCACAGCTGCGCCTAAATCCATTAGTCCATCAATCGGACCAACCGTTACCCCATGATCCATAGGAACAATAATTGTTTTCCTTGTGTCTCGGTTAATAATGCGTTCGAGACGAATTTGTTTACCTAACATGTTTGTTTGAGTTAAATGTTAAAAATATTTTTTAATAAAATAAAAAAACTCTTCGCCTGATAAAGTAACGAAGAGTAATTGACTTGAATCAGCTTAAGCAAAAACGCTCTTCGTTACGACGAAAAGTAGTAAAAGTAAAACCCCCAGAATGCTTGTTTTTGACTTAAAATCACAATTAATAAATTATTTCTCAGTAGTTTTTTTTGTAGTTGTAGTCTTTTTCGGTGCTGCTTTTTTAGTTGTTTTCTTAGCAGCAGTTTTAGTTTCCTTTGACTTTACAGACTTCATTGTATCAACTTTTTTTGCTTTTGTCACGTCTTTTTTTGCTTTTGTTGCTTTTTTAGCTTCAGTTGGCGTTTTTGTTTTCTTTGTTTTTGTAACAGGTTTTGCCTTTTTACCTCCAATGCTTACAATTTCCACCTCTGTATATTGTTGTCTGTGTCCTTGTACCTTGGAATAACGCTTCTTTGGTTTCATTTTAAAAACACGCAGTTTCTCTCCTTTACCATGAGAAAGAATCTTCGCTTCCACTTTTTCATCTTTCAAAAGAGGCATTCCTACTTTAAAACCCTTACCGTCTGCCTCACTCACAAGCAATACATTTTCAACATTAAAAGTTTTACCTTCCGCTAAATCAATTTTTTCGGTTTGAAATTTTGTACCAACTTCTACATTATATTGTTTTCCCCCAAGTTCAACTACAGCTAACATATTGACTGTTTTAATTAAAATAAATTTATACTTCTTCGCTTTAAAAAATTATTAACAGTAGAATGCGACGAAGCATCATATTTCTTATACTAAAGCAATAACTTCGCAGCATAATACGTGTCATTTTTATTGCGAAGGCGTATTAAGCGAAAAGAGTTTATAATCAAGGCTAATGAAAGTCAAGCTTTTGTTTTTATCGAAAAAGTATGTTAAAGTAAATACGCTTTCTAGCAGAAACGACATGAAAAAAATTCTTATCGCTACCCACAATCAGGGAAAATTCAAAGAATTACTTGAAGTTTTAGAAGATTTGCCTTTCGAGTTCGTTTCACTAAACGATTTGAATGTAACTCAAGACACCGAAGAAACCGGCTCAACGTATGCTGAAAATGCCGTCTTAAAAGCAGAGTTTTTTCATAAACTTACTAAATTACCCACAATTGCAGATGATTCGGGCATTGAAGTCACTGTCTTAGGTAATGAGCTTGGTGTAAAAACAAGACGCTGGGGAGCTGGTGAAAAAGCCGATGATAAAGAATGGCTTGAGTTTTTTCTGGACAGAATGAATGACGAAAAAGATCGTAGCGCACGTTTTATTTGTGTTGTTGCGGCTAAAGGATTTGAAAAAGAGACTAAAACGTTTGAAGGAGAATGTAACGGTAATATTCTGCATAGACCCGCTTCACATATAGAACCGGGAATTCCTCTTTCTTCTGTCTTTTTACCTTTTGGTGCAAAAAAAGTTTTTTCTGCTTTAACAAAGGCGAAAAAAAATGCAATTTCTCATCGCGGACAAGCAGCAAAAAAACTAAAAGAATATCTCGAAAATTTATAATTTATTAAAACAAAACTAATGCTTAAGAAAAAAACAACCATCCTTTTTGATGTGGATGGCACTCTTTTTGATTCCATTCCGACAATTTTAGAGAGTTTTCGGGAAATGTTTAAAAAGCTAAAGGAAAAATATCCGGGCGATGAAGCCATCAAATCTTTTCTAGGTTCGGATCTAGACAACACACTCAAAGGCTTCATTCCCAAAGAAAAAATCCCGCTAGCCAAACAAACCTATCGTAAAATTTATCTTACTAAACAGGATGCCGGAATTGTCCCTCTTTTCCCTGACACGGTTGAAGTTTTAGAATATTTAAAAGAAAATCATTATCAGCTCGGCATTGTCACAACCAAGACCCGCCAATCTGCCTCAGTGCTTTTCGAAGATCATAATATTAGTCATTTTTTTGAGATTATGATTGGCGCTGAAGATGTAACAAACAGAAAGCCTCATCCCGATCCTTTGCTCAAAGCTGCAAAAGATCTAAATGTTGACGTACGCAATACTGTCTATATTGGAGATGCGATCATGGATAAACAAGCTTCCAATAAAGCAGGTATGGATTTTATTGCAGTAACAACAGGATCAGTTTCAAAAGAAGCCTTTCAAAAAGCAGGACAAAAAATTATCCTGCCTGAATTAATTAACCTAAAAGAATTTTTCTAAAATTCTACGACTAAGCAGCATCCATTTTTTCGACTTGCTCTAACGTTGCCATACCTGAATGTATGGCAGCAGCTCCATCTGTTGTATGCTTAATACTTATAATACCACTTCTAAGTCTTGCTTGATCAAACTCTTGTAAGACTTGATAATTTGGCTTATCTTGCCAGCCTAGTAAGTCAAAAATACTAACAACACATTCTAGCTGAACATCTGGCAAAAAAGCAGCCTGTGCGCCCAGTGTTTCCACCTCTTTTTGTTCCTTTTGATTCAAAGAATTCGTATTTGAAAGCACCTTCCTTTCTAAATAAAGCGCCCTTTCATCTTGAGAATTTGCTACATTGCTTAACCCCATATCTGCTAAATTAAAGATAAACTCAATCACAAGATACGACATTATAACAAATATGTCAAGAAAAGGTCTTTAAACTACATTTATAGACTCATCTTCCACAAACGCCGCAATATTCTCACCCGTTGTATCAATAATTCTCTCCAATGCTTCTTTACTATAGAACGCAATGTGTGGAGTGAAGACTACATTATCCTTATCAATCAAAATATGATCACGGATTAAAGTACGCAACTTGTGTGGGTTTTTTTGGTCATAGAGAAGCTGCTTTTCTTCTTTAATCAATTCCTCCCCCTCAAGTACATCCAGTCCCGCCCCTGCCAAGATTTTTTCATCCAAAGCTTGAATCAGAGCTTCGGTTTCCACTACTCCTCCTCTTGCTGTATTAATCAAAATTGCCCCCTTCTTGATTTTATGAATATTTTTGCGATTAATCAGGTGGTGAGTGTGTTTACTCTCCGGTAAATGCAAAGTGATAATATCAGACTTACTCAAAAGAGTTTCAAGATTATCCGTGTATTCAAAATCTAAAACCTCTGAAAGAAAATTGTTTTTATGCGTATCCTGAACAATCACATTCATCCCAAAACCTTTAGCAATCCGAATCACATGCAAACCGATATTCCCCGCGCCAATCACTCCAAGAGTTTTGTCTTTTAAATCAAAACCTTGCAATCCATCAATCGAAAAATCATTCCGAACAGTACGCACATAAGATTTATGCACGTTACGTGATAACGCTAAAATTAAGGCAAAAGTATGCTCAGCTACAGTATTTTCACCATAATAAGGAACATTACAAACTGTCGCATTTCTTTTTTCAGCCTCTTTTAAGTCAATGTGATCATAACCTGTCGAACGAGTTGTGATGAGTTTCAAATTCGGTAACTTTGAAATAACCTGCCGGCTTACCTTAGAATAAATAAAAACAGATATAGCATCGGCATTCTTATACTCATTTACATTTTCGAGAGTTAATTCATCCTTACAAAAAAGTAAATCGTGTCATTTAAGTTTTTTCTTCAAAATTCTTTTTTCCCAGCCTTGTATTTCAAAAAATGCAATTTTCATATGTTTTGTTTTTAATTTTTAAATTTAGATAATTATAACAAAAATAAACACTAAAAACAATGAAATTGTCATTCTTGTCCCGCTAAGCACGAAGAATCTTCATTTAGACATAATCCGCATCATCTTACAAATCACCATATTACCAACACAACCAAAATATCCTCGTAGATTTCATTCATATACTTTTTATTAAAATAAATGAAATTACAAAAACCTGTCCTTTGCTTGATCAAGGAATGAAAGGGGCTGCATCATTGCTAAAACTTTTAACTCTCCTGATAATACCTCCCCAAAACACCATTCAAAACCACAAAACTACCCAAGGCAAAGACCAAAACCCAATGCGGATCAAATTGTAAAAAAGTAACCAAAGCAGCAAAAGTCAAAGCAATCGTCGAGCCAACATCCCAACCCGTTTCCGCAAAAAAATGAAACCACAAAACATTTTTACTTTTTTTGGCAGAATTATAAAGTGCGGTACTTACCGCCGGTGTATAAAAACATGTCGCCAAAGCATAGATCAAATCAAAAAAGATTACCTCCGTCACAGTTTCAACCAAAAATGCACGTCCAAAAATGGTCAAAATCATTAAAATAATTCCAATACGATAGATTTTTTTACCTGATCCGTTATCAATCCCATTACCTAGTAACAAAAAAGCGAGAATTTGTAAAAAAGCCGCAAGGCTGAGAAGACCTCCAAGCGTCGCCGCGTTTCCAAGCAAAATAAAAAGAATAATATTCCACGTAAAAATATGTGCATTATAAAGCCAACCATCACCCACATAAAGCCAAAAACCGGCGCGCTCTTTCCAAGCTTTTTTAAATGAGATTTCTTTACCGAATTTCACTTCCGGAGCAAAGTATACAGGAATAGTTGAAATCAAAGTTAAAATTGATGCTGTATAAAAAGCTGCATAAAACCCTAATGTATTAATTAAAATTCCCCCAATTAATGGTCCTGCCGTAGACGCAATTCCAATCAAAGATTCACGTACGCCCAATTGCTTACCACGATCTTCATGATCTCCCAAAGCAGCATAATAAGCGTGGAAAGGCAGCCAATAAAAAACATCCGCCCATGCCGCATAAAAAATAAAAAGAGCCAACCACCAATCTAAACCCGAAACTTGACCAAGCAAAAGATAATAGCCCATAAAGAAAACCGCACCAAACAAAACGCTTTTTCTTAAGCCTCTCTTTTGCGCTAACCACAAACCAACCGGTCGAATCATTGCCCTAATCAAAAACAAAGATATCCAGACCAAAAAAACCTGATAAAGCGGTAACCCCAACTGATAAAGATAGATTGCCGTAAAAATCTCCGCCACACCAATCGCAAAACGCTTGATTGCAGCATGAATATTAATCAAATTTACCGCCCGGTTTCTGAAAAATTTTTTCATTAATTAATTTATAAAAAAAATCCTAATGGTCATTTATAATTTTTAATTTAACATTCTTAATTTCCTGTTAAAGTTCTTTTCTCAACTTCTGCATCAATCCCTTCCCCACAACTCCAATTAATTCCCCGTCTCCTGCATTTTTAACTCCTTCCACAGAACCAAAGCGCTGTAAAAGTTTTTGTTTCATTTTCGGACCTAGCCCCACAATTTCATCCAGTTTTGAATGCACCATTCTCTTACTTCTCAACTCTCGATTAAATGTCACAGCAAAGCGATGAGACTCATCACGAATACGTTGAATTAAAAAAGAAACTTCCGAATTTGCCTCAACCGGAATCGGATCTTTTTGATCAGACGTAAAAATTTCTTCTTCCTTCTTCGCCAAACTGATTAAAGGAACTTTTAGCTTAAATTCGTCCAAAGCTTTTTGAGCCATCCCAAGTTGCCCTTTTCCTCCGTCAATTACAATTAAATCAGGCTTTGAAGCAAACGATTTATCAATATGTTCTTGCCGAGATTTGATGTAGGCAAAATATTTAGAATCCGGTTTCTGACAATATTCACAAGTTTTGACATGATCTTTAAGCTCTTTTGGTAAATCATAAATTTCCTGAAAGCCTACTTTAAAAAGCAAAGGAGCCTTATCAGAAGAAGTCACGGCATAAACTTTGGATAATTTAGAACGCCTGATTAATTCAGTACACAGAAGCGTTGCAAAACCTTTACTTCTCTCTTTTTTGTGTACCCACAGTGTTCCTAATGCTTTCACTTTTTCCGAATAAGTTTTAATCCGAACAAAACCAACAACTTCCTTAGGTTGTTGCTGGTTCAATGTCTCTGACTTGAACCTTAAACTCTCCTGAGTTGTATCCGCTTGGTTTGTGGTCAATGAATTAATAGGCATATCTTGAGGTTTTGAACCCCCTGTATCCTTGCAGGACACTGCCCCCTTGCTAAGGGGGTCTTTTTTAAACGCAGTTTTTTCAATTCTTTCAGCTTGAGGCTTGCAGCTTAAGGCTTGCTTCTCCAAAATCAAAAAATCTTTAACCTCCAAATCTTCATCATCTAATTTTTCCTTTTTAACAATTTTTTCAACAAATTCTAAATCCGCTTTCTTCCCTTTACGCAATTTATAATCATCACCCAAAAGCAACTTTTTATCATCAAAAGCAATATATTTCAATCTACGCTCCAAAACTTCCTGCATTGCCTTAAAATCATCAATTTCCCCTTCCTCCAAAGAGCGTAGCTTAAAATGGCGGTAATCAGAATTTTTCGGTTTGCCGTTATGGAAAACTACCATTGACCCAACCGTATCTGTCCCTCCCAAATGAGAAATATCATAACATTCCATTCTTCTGATTTTCTTCTCCACACTAAGCACATCCGAAAGCTCATCCAAAAGTTTTTCATAATCAATCGTACGTTCCTCCATCCATTTCAGACGATTGGCTTTTGCATAAGACATTGAATTCTTTTCCGCCAAAGCAATTAACGCATTTTTCTTACCCTTTTGTGGTACAAGCAATTTGACGTTTCTACCTGCTAATTCTGAAAGAAATTGCTTAAATGCCCTTAATGCTCCCCGCCTTTCCAAGGAGGGGTTGGGGGAGGTATTAACTGCTGGTTCAATGTCTCTGACTTGAACCTTATTGTTTTTTCTGTTGCTCTCCTGTGCAACATCCGCTTGGTTACTTTGAACTTTCAACTTTGAACTTTCAACTTCAGCGCTGACAACACCCCCCTGCCCCCTCAAGGGGGTTTCTTTACCAAGCGGAATCGGCAACAAAATCTCCTTTGGAATATCCGTTGCAGCAGCATAGTATTGCTCTAAAAAAGCTTCTAAAATTTGAGCTTCACCTTCCTGATCAAGCGACTCCCCCTCTACAATAAATTTTTCTTGTCCGATCATTTTTCCATCACGAATCTGTAATAATGTAAAAAATGTCTTGCCTAAATCCTGCACAAAACCAAACACATCCCGTTCTTCAAAATTGGCTTCGGAAATGTATTGCTTGTCCGTGATATTTTGTACTGCAAAAAGGTTATCACGAAGTTTTCCGGCTCTTTCAAATTTACGCTGAGCAGCAGCTTCTTGCATTTCGACTTTAATCTGCTTCTCAATCTCAGCAGTTTGTCCTTTCAGAAATAAAACAATTTTATCAATAATTTTACGGTATTCTTCCTGACTGACTTTTCCAATACAAGGTCCCAGGCACTTTTTGATATGATACTGCAAACAAGGCAAATTACGCGCTACGCCTTTAACCACAACTGAACCTTCTACATCCCGAATATCATAATTACAATCACGAAACGGAAAAATCTTGGTAAGTAGCTTCAGAGTTTTATCTACACTGGATTTACTTGTTTTCGGTCCAAAATACTTCGCTCCGTCTTTTTCCATCTTGCGAACGACCATCACTCGTGGATAATCTTCGTTTAAAGTCACTTTGATATAAACAAAATTCTTATCATCCTTCATTAAAATATTGTATTTGGGTCTTAACTCTTTGATAAAATTTGTTTCCAGAATAATTGCTTCTTGCTCCGTATTAGTTTCAATCCACTCAAAATCCGCAGTATTTTCAACTAATTTCTGATTTTTAGGACCGTGATTGGCAGATTTTTGAAAATAATTTTTAACTCGACTTTTCAAATTTTTTGCTTTACCGACATAAAGCACCTTTCCTTTTTTATCCAGAAATTTATAAATCCCCGGGGAAGTCGTCAGGTTTTTGAGCTTGTCTTTAATACTCAT
The DNA here is from genome assembly GCA_028279865.1 of Candidatus Altimarinota bacterium. Classification (GTDB taxonomy): domain Bacteria; phylum Patescibacteriota; class Gracilibacteria; order JANQMV01; family JANQMV01; genus JANQMV01. Next base: position 29,308 of record JANQMV010000055.1, read on the forward strand.
TTTAAAATTCGCAACTTAAAATTTAAAATTCACCCTACCCCTCATTCTAATACCTTGTGAAATAAAATGCTAGTTATTACTGTTCGTTCTAATGAAGGCGACATTTCACAATGTCGCCTTCATATTCCTGTCATTCCCGCGAAGGCGGGAATCTATCGAAGGCATTCATTTTCACAAAACTAAAGGATATAATTTTGTTTTATGTCATTAAATGGAGTAGGGATCCCCGGATATTTTAACTTTTATATTCTTTACGCTAAGGATAAAATTCCGAGGATGACAGTCTGATAAAGAAGATGACAAATTGGAATTTCTTCTCTAAAATTCAGACAATAAAGTCCATTATTCAAAACAACATGAAAACACTCGTCGTCTACTATTCAAAAACCGGAAATACAAAAAAATCGGAGAAATAATTGCAAAAAAATTAAACGCTGACCTTGATGTTATTCAGGATCACACAAACAGAAAAGGAATTATCGCCTGGATTCTGGCAGGACGTGATGGAATGAGACGCAAAACAACCCAAATTTCTTATAAAAAAGATCCTGCCAAATATGATTTGGTTGTGATTGGTACGCCTGTTTGGGGCTGGAATATTACGCCTCCGGTGAGGACTTATTTACAGGAAAATAAAGATAAATTCAAAAAAGTTGCTTTTTTCAAAACTTGTGGTGACAGCAAAAATAAAACTTTCCCTGATATGGAAGCAGAAAGCCAATCTCCTTTAGCTACGCTTTGTGTTTTGGATAAAGAAGTTAAAACAAAAATTTCTCAAGAAAAAGTTGAGGAATTTTGTGAGAAGTTCAAATAAAGTTTATCTATGCCTTCGCTTTTCTCTTTTACGCCTTCCATTACGATTTTTTTGCGCTTTAACTTTAGATTGCTTAAATCTGTCATCAAATTCCATTTCTTGTTCCAAAGCTTCAACATGAACAGCTTTTTGACCATTAAGCGACACTGGATCAAACTCATCAACAGAAACACCTAGGCTTTCAACAAACTGGGGACAATCATCTCCGTAGTCAAAAAAGAACGTGCCTGTCTTCGGACTTCTATAAAATCTTTCTGACACTAAGCTTCTTGTTACTTGAATGCCTGCTTTTAAAGCACTTAAACTAACTTGATCTTCCCTACTATTTTGAGAGAAGTCATTTTCTAAAGTGCCTAAAATTGTCATTAAATCTCCAGATTCAGATAAAATTATTCTCTCCTCTGGGTCTGGCTGATATGATAATTGCTCTACAGCTTCTTCTTCAACTTGATCCGCATCAAAGCATCTACCTTTTTCATTGGCAATAAATTCTGCATCAACTCGTCTCATAGATATTAAAAGTTAAAAAATAATTAAAATTTATATCTCACTATAGTATAAAAAATACATGTGTCAATATCTTCTTTACTTTTTAAAACAACTTGCTATATTAAACTGCACAATTTTTTAAATTAAGAATGACAAAAGAGAAAAAAAGCATATTCAAACACTATTTACCTGAAATCAAAAAATACAAAGGCTGGCTAATCGCCATGATTATCGGAATGCTTGTCGTCATTGCGGTGGATTTAAGCATCCCTTTTTTAATCCGCGATTTAGTCAATCTCTTCTCCACACCCGCAAACGAAAACTACGAAACCGCCCAAAGCATCGTTTGGAAAATTGCCGGATTGTTCTTTGTCATCTGGATCGCCTGGTGCGTAAATGAATACTCCATCACACGCTTTGAACTCAAAGGGATGCGTGATATCAACGAACGCTGCTTCAAAATGATGCAAAAGCATTCCTTTCGCTTTTTCACAGACAACTTCACCGGATCATTAGTCAAAAAAGTTTCCCGTTTCGTCTACGCCTTTGAAACTTTAACCGACATTTTTTACTTCAACTTCCTCTATCAGACGATTTACCTCACCAGCGTTTTCATCATCTTTTTACGCGAAAAAACTTTCTTGGGCATCATCTTTCTGATCTGGAGCATTCTTTTCCTCGTGGGGAATTATTACTTTGCCATCTGGAAAATGAAATATGACAAAAAAGCAGCTGAAGCTGATTCTAAGCTCAGTGCTACTTTGGCGGATTCTTTTAGCAATTATTCAACCGTCAAATTTTTCGCCCAAGAAAAGCAAGAAGCAAAGCTCTTTCAAAAAGTCTCTAAAAACTGGTTTGCAAAAAACATCTTTAGCTGGGACTTGGCGAATCATATCAACCTAGTGCAAGCTTTTCTTATAATCGGACTGGAAATCATAGTTTACTACTTCGCGTTACAATGGTGGAAAGAAGGTAATTTTCAAGTGGGAGATTTCGTCTTTATCCAAACATATTTACTCGGGGCTTTCCATCGTCTCTGGGATTTTGGCAGAAATATCCGGGATTTTTTCAGGAAGCTAGCAGATGCACAGGAAATGGCGAATATTTTTGAAAAGGAAATTGAAGTCAAAGACGCTCCAAATGCGAAAATTTTGCGTGTAAGACAAGGAGAGATTGAATTTAAGGATGTAAACTTTGCGTATGAAGATGATTCTGTAAAAGCGTTTAAAAAGTTTAACCTAAAAATTAGTGCCGGTGAAAAAATAGCTATCGTCGGACATTCGGGAGGCGGAAAGTCAACTTTTGTAAAATTACTTTTCAAGCTTTATAACATCCAATCAGGAGAGATTTTAATTGACGGACAAAATGTCGCGGAAGTAACTCAAGAGTCTTTACGCAAAAATATTTCTCTCGTACCTCAGGATCCGAATCTTTTTCACAGAAGCATTGCCGAAAACATTGCTTACGGAAAAACGCACGCCAAGCAAAAAGAAATTGTCAAAGCAGCCAAACTCGCTCAAGCGGATAAATTTATTAACAAACTGCCAAATGGTTACAAGACTTTGGTCGGTGAACGTGGTGTCAAACTCTCCGGAGGAGAAAAACAAAGAATTGCGATTGCCCGTGTGATTTTAGAAAATGCTAAAATTCTGGTTTTGGATGAAGCGACCAGTTCACTTGATTCGGTTGCGGAAAAAGAAATTCAAACCGCAATCGAAAACGTCATGGATGACAAAACCGTAATCGTCATCGCTCACCGTCTCTCTACAATTAAGAAAGTCGATCGCGTGATTGTCCTTGATGAAGGAAAAGTCCTGGAAACAGGCAGCCACCACCAGCTCATCCGCAAAAAAGGAAAGTACGCCGAGCTGTGGTCTCATCAGGTTGGAGGATTCTTGGCGGAGTAAACCCCCTTAGAGCTGACAGGTTTTAAAAACCTGTCAGCTCTTTTTTTTTGTCATCCTCGGAATTTTATCCTTGGTGTTAAAAGTATAAAAATAAAATATCCGGGGATCTCTACTATTTGAAATGACATAAAACGAAATTAGATTCTTGATGTTTTTGGTAAATTATTCCTCCGACAGATTCCAGATATTTTTTCTAATTCCAGAGTTATAAATTTAAATGGATAGAATTAGAATAAACCTACACGGAAAGTTCTGGAATGACGAGGATAACCTTAAAAAAAATTTGACAAATCAAAATTCCACGCTAAACTTAGCTTACAATTTTCAACTGACATGCAAATTAATTTAACTCAAATCAGCGTAGCTAACCGTCGCACTCGCCGTAGTCATACTTCGGTCGAGTTTGTTGTGAATTAATTTAAACCCAAATATCAAACAACTTCCTACGACCGAACAAGGTCGTATTTTTTTTGTTTAGAGATGCCATCTTTATCTAAAAAATAACAACAATCTCAAAATTTTACTTATTCTTTCAAAAAAACAAAAAAGATGGCATCTCTGCCCTACGCAAGCTCCCCTCAGGATGACAAAGGAACTTACTAACTCTTAACTAATTTACAAATGTTCTACCCTCAAAAAATCAACCGCCAGACCCTCTACCGATATTCAAACAAACTAACAGCTAATAGCTAAAATCTTCTCAGCTATTCAAAACCTAGCCAAAACAATACTTTATTATCTATTAACCCAAAAAAACATGGAAAACAAGAAAATCGTACTCGCCTACTCAGGAGGACTGGACACATCTATCATCACAACCTGGCTCGTTCAAAACGGCTTTGAAGTGATTTGTCTACTGGTAGACCTCGGACAAAAAGTTGAAGATGTAGAAGAACTTAAACAAAAAGCCCTAAACTGTGGTGCCAGCAAATCAGTTGTCCTGGATTTAAAAGAAGAATTCGTCAAAGAATATGTCTTTGAAGTAATGAAATGGAATGCTAAATACGAAGGAGAATATTTATTGGGAACATCCGTTGCCAGACCACTTATCGCCAAAGCTCAAGTTCAAATCGCCGAGCAAGAAGGCGCTCAATGGCTTTCACACGGAGCAACCGGAAAAGGGAATGATCAAGTTAGATTTGAAATGGGATACTATGCCCTCAAACCGGATGTAAAAGTTTATGCACCATGGAAAGATCCTAAATTTTTGGAAAAATTTCCGGGCAGAAAAGAAATGATTGATTTCGCCGAAGAAAATAATATTCCAATTAAAGCAACCAACGAACAACCTTGGTCAAGTGATGAAAATTTACTCCACATTTCTTTTGAAGCAGGAATGCTCGAAGATCCGTGGACAAAACCACTGGATGAAATGTATGAATTTTCGAAAACTCCACAAAATGCCCCGGATCAAACCACAGAACTTTTCCTCGACTTCGAAGATGGTCTACCGGTTAGCCTAAATGGAGAAAAACTTTCTCCAGCAGAAATGCTGCACAAGTTAAACGAAATCGGAGGAGAAAACGGAATCGGGCAACTCGATATGGTGGAAAACAGATTTGTGGGAATGAAATCCAGAGGAGTCTACGAAACTCCGGGAGGAACAATTTTGTGGAAAGCACACAAAGCAATGGAAAGTATCACCATGGACAGAGATTTGATGCATTTAAGAGACTCTCTCATGCCTGAATTTGCAAAAATGGTTTATAACGGTTTTTGGTTTTGCGCTAAAATGAAAGCCATGCAAAAACTCATTGCACAGTCACAAAAGAAAGTAACCGGAACTGTCAGATTGGATTTGTACAAAGGAAATGTCAGAATTACCGGAAGAAAATCGGATTACTCTCTCTACGATGATAAAATCGCCTCAATGGACGACGACGGAGGTGCTTACAACCAAGAAGACGCCATCGGTTTCATCAAACTAAATGCCCTGCCACAAAGAGTAGAAGCAGCGAAAAGAGGAGGATTGTATCTTTAATCCAAGACTAAAGCTGCAAATTTGTCATCCTGAGGAGTGAAAAGACGAAGGATCTCCGCCACTGACTGCCAGAGATTCTTCACTCCGTAAACTACGTTCAGAATGACACGTCTATAACTTCCAAATCCCTCCCCGTGTCATCCCGGAATTATGTCCGCTTTAATAAAAAAATAGAAAAGTCATAATATCCGGGATCTCACTGCTGAATATTAGATTCCGGATATTTTAACTCTAAAATTAACATCAAAGATAAAATTCCGGAATGACATTTTTTCTACTAAAACAAATAAATCGTCTCCTACTCAACAATTCTAACAAGCAAAACTATGAAAAAAAACTTAACCAAAATCAGTGATTTGGATAAACAGGAAATATCCAAAATCATCAAACAAGCTTTTTTGTACAAAAAAGAAAAAGATCAGGGCAAAGAACACGCTGATATTCTCAAGAAAAAAACGATTGCAATGATTTTTGAAAAAGCTTCGCTCAGAACAAAAGTTGCCATGGAAACAGCCGCCTATCAATTAGGCGGACATGCTGTTTATCTTACCAGTTCACAGATTCTTGCCAGTGGAAATAATCAGCAAGGCAGAGAATCAATTCCTGATATCGCACACAATTTGGAAAGATTTTGCGAATTGATTACCGCCAGAGTTTATCATCATGAAACAATTAAAATCCTCTCCGAATCAAGCAACAAACCTGTCATCAATCTACTCTGCGATCAACATCACCCCACACAAACACTCGCTGATCTGATGGTCATTTATTGGCACAAGCAAAGTTTTGAGAACTTAAAAGTCTGCTTCATCGGTGATGCCAATAATGTTTCACAGGACTTAATGCAAGGTTGTAGTATTATGGGAATTGATTTTTCCATCGCAACGCCGGAAAGCTACCCTGTGCCTAACAATGTCATCACAGAAGCTCTCAACCACGCTTCTAAATCCGGCGCAAAAGTTGAAGTCACTACTTCTCCCGAAATAGCAATTAAAAACGCTGACTTTGTCTACACAGATACGTTTATTTCCATGGGAGAAGAAGATCAGTATCAAGCAAAAATCAAAGAATTTGCTGACTATCAAATAAATTCAGAAATTCTCAAACATGCTAAAAATGATGTAAAATTTATGCACTGCTTACCCGCACACCGAGGAGAAGAAGTCACAGATGAAGTTATGGACAGCAAACATTCAATCATCTTCGACCAAGCAGAATGCAGACTACACATTATGAAAAGTTTGTTGCATTATTACTTTGGATGAAAACATTAAAAAAGCGTTCCGATGGGAACTAGTCTCCCCTTTTCTGTCATCCCGGAATTATGTCCGCTTTAATAAAAAATAGAAAAGTTATAATATCCGGGATCTCAAACATCACACACTCTACAATCCCGGCACGGAAAAACATCCGCGCCTGCGATAAATGAAATTTCTAAACTCTAAACCACTATGCAAAAAATCTGGCAAAAATCAGCACAAAGTAATACTTCCGACATTGCAAAAATTGTCGAAAAATTTACCGTAGGAGATGATTATATCCTTGATCAAAAAGTCCTCCCCTATGACTTAAAAGCCTCCAAAGCACATGCACAAATGCTGCATCAAATTAAAATCATTTCCAAGGAAGAACTGGAAGCTTTGGAAAAAGGTTTGGCTGAAATTAAAACTTTATGGAAAAAAGGAGAATTCGAAATTTCCAGAACAGATGAAGATTGTCACACGGCGATTGAAAAGTATTTAACGGAAAAATTCGGAACAGTCGGAGAAAAAATCCATACAGGCAGAAGCAGAAATGATCAAATTCTGGTGGCGATGCGTTTGTTACAAAAGCATTCTCTGCAAAGCTTTACTGAGCAGATTGAAGGTTTGCTGCAAAGCTTTACAGAACAAACTGAAAAATTTGGCAAGATTAAAATGCCCGGTTACACACATATGCAAAGAGCCATGCCGTCTTCTGTCGGAATGTGGCTGGGTAGTTTTGAAGCCAGCTTCAAAGATAACTTCCAACTAATGCAAAGCACTCAAGCAGTTATTGATCAAAATCCTTTGGGCAGTGCCGCAGGTTTTGGAGAAAATACTTTTGGCTTGGATCGAGAATTTACTTCAAAGAAGCTAGGCTTTGCTAAAACACAAACTAATCCGATGTATTGTGCCTATTCCAGAGGAAAATTTGAAAAAATTATTCTGGATAATTTAGGAAATTTCATGCTGGATTTTGGAAAATTTGCCAGCGATCTTCTACTTTTCACAACCAAAGAATTCGGATTCTTCGCTTTACCGGATGAATTTTTAACGGGTTCTTCCATCATGCCGCAAAAAAAGAATTACGACGTACTGGAATTAATGCGAGGCAAAACAAGCGTCTTCTTTGGTTATCAATCGCAAATCCAAGAAATAATTAAGAACCTTCCCTCAGGTTATAATCGAGATTTCCAACTAATCAAAGCACCATTTTTAAAAGCTCTGCAAACTTTTGGAAACTGCTTGGAAATGACGAATCTGGTTGTAAATAACTTACAGCCAAATCAAGCAAAACTTGAAGAAGCTTGCAGTCAGGAACTTTATGCCACGGATGAGGCGTACAAACTGGTTAAAAACGGAATAAGCTTCCGTGAAGCTTACAAAAAAATTGGTGCTAAATACATTTAAACAACTTGCTTCAGCTGTTTGTAAAACAATAAATCGAAATGATTAATCTTTTATTAAATCGCCGTATCAGAACTCTTCGCTTGCGTACTGTACGTAAACGCTAATTTTTAAACTAAAAAAATTAAGCCTTACGTGATAGTGCGTAGGTTTTTTCTTCTTGTAAATATTTAATTTGTCAAATATGGAACTAAGTGAAAAAAGGTATTTTCAAAATCTCTACAGGAAAAGTAATCTTCTAATAAAAAGCAGTGGAGAAGGTGTCTTGCCTCAAAATATAGAAAATCTAACAAAAAACATTAGGGAATTGCTTCTTCAAGGAACCAAAATAACCCTGATTCATGGTGCAGGAAAACAAATTGATGCAGCATGGAGAAGAAGCGGACACACAGAAGAAAGACCCAAAAGAGACGGAGTTGCTCTTACTACCCCCGAGGTGCTCTATGATGCTGTTTTGCCTGCAGAGGAACAAATACAAAATGAGCTTGCGCAATACTTTGACACTATTGATCACACAACCATACCAAGAGCAAACATTAGAGGTGAAATCAAAGATTATGAAAAAATGGGATTTACAGGTACGCCAGTTGAAGTAGAAAATCTTGATTTTGAAAAAACTTTACAAATTATTGGATTCACAGGTGTAACTGAGAGTGGACAAGAATTAAATATAAATGGGGATGAAATAGCAAAGGTGATTGTTAAGACACGTCAAAGTTTTGACAAAGTTATTTTCGCAACCGAAAGCGGAGGTGTTTTGAATACTGACAAAAAAATTGTCCACGCAATTGCACTTGAAGATATTCCAGAAATTCTGAAAGATTTTCATCCAAAAATCAAAGTTGAAGG
>JANQMV010000056.1 GCA_028279865.1 Candidatus Altimarinota bacterium
GAAAATAATGAATCTGTCATCGTCAGAATCAATGATCGCGGTCCTTTTGCCAGTAATCCGAACTACGTAATTGATTTATCTAAATCCGCATTCCAATCAATCTCTCCCCTTTCTCGAGGAATCATAAAAATACGGTATGAAATCCTCGACACACAAGAAAAAGTGGAAGTTGACTTAGAAGCACCTTTAGATTCAAACCTTGATCAACTAAATCTTACTGAAGAAAAAACAGAAAAATCTGCTTACGCTGAAGTTCAAAAAGAGGAAAGTTCTGACGAATTAAGTACTTGTAAACGAGAAATTAGCAAGGAATTAATTCCAAAAGATTTCTTTGCAGGGATTGATCTGGCAGCGGATTTGCCGAATATTTTTCAAAAAAATGAGATTTATAAAATTTCAGGAAAAATAGATGATAGCAACTATAAAGTAGTCACTGTTTTTTTAATTAACACCCTCGACAGAAATGAAGAATATCGTTTTGAAGGGACTTTAGATAATGGAAAATTTGAAATCCCTGTAATTTTCAGTAAAATAGGTGATTTTAATATCGGAATACTCAAAGGAGAATCCGGTCAAAGTTATATTACTGAAATAAATGTTATTTCTAATCAATGCCTCGGCAATTTTGAAGAAACAGGATTAGCCCCAACCAATATTCAAATCGAATATAAAGACGGTCAAAGCCAGATCAGTTGGCAAAATCATGGACAAAATTTGAGTAAAGTAGAAATTTGGCAAGGTGAAAATAAAACAACGTACATTCTCAATAATTACCAAGAAACACTAAAAATACCTTACAAAGATTTTGCCAATTTTAGTCAAGGTGAAGCTTTTTATAGTGTAAGTGGAGCAAACAATAATTCAACTTTTTCAATTGATCAATCTAGCCAGTGGTCACGGAGTGAAGAAAAATCGTTTAATGCAGTCAAACACCACAGAGCATTTAATAAATTAAATGAAATTAACCTAGATAAACTGATATATACTTATACTTTTGGTGAAACTCTAAAATTCAGCGGTATTAGCACAAGAGACCTTGCTGGCGATGCCAGTATTATTCTACCGACAGGCTTGGTCAAAGAAGAAGCTTTGCTCACAGAAGTATTTGGTAAAAACACACTTGGCAAAAAAATTGTCGAAGCAAATGACAAGTTTGAACTAAACTACACTCCTGCGTTACAAGGAACACATATTCTAGAAATTAATAAAGATGATGGTTTTGCCGTGATTAATATGGCTATTTATGAAAACGGAAAGATTCCTTTAATTCCTGATATCTGGGACTCTAATAGACATTTTTTAGGTGATAGTGATAGAGAAATCGATCTGGAATTATCAAAACAGGAGTTACTTAGACTTGTTAATAGTAGTAGACAAGAGTTTGGTGCAGACAATCTTATTGTTAGTAATAAGTTAAACCAACTTGCTCAATCTCGAGCTGAAGATATGGCAAATAATAATTATTTAAGTCATAAAAATTTAGAAGGTAAATATGCCTCTGATTTAAAAATAAATTATGGTATCAAAAGCAATGTTTCAGAAAATATTGCCAAGGATGTGAATATTGATTTTACGCATGCAGGATTAATGCGCTCTGCAATTCATCGTGAAAATATTTTAAATCAAAAATGGACGCAAATCGGCTTAGGCTTTGCGATTGATAGTGAAGGCTACCTCGTCACTTGTGAAATTTTCTCAGAAGATGAATTTAGTGAAAAAGATCTCCCCCATCTGCGTAGCCAGATTTTAGAAACAGTTAATTTAAAGCGTTCAGAGATTTTACTCTCTGACAATGACCTTGACCATCTTGCCCAAGAATGGAGTAAAAATATTTTAAATCGTAGTATTTGGTTTGAGGATCCCGAAACAGGTATTTCACTTTCTTATTTAATAAACAGCCAAATTGCATCAAATAAACAAAGTGCCAGTACTATATTAAAAGGTGATTTTGAGCCAATTCTTGAACAAATAGATCAAAATGAAACTGTCATAGACGCAAAATGGAAAAAATTGGGAACGGGAATTACTCAAAATAATGACGGCTCTCTAAATGTCACAATGGTTTACTCGGATTAAATATAAAATGTTGATTTTTTCGAAAAATACTTGTAGATTTATTTCTATTTATTTTTTGTTATGGAAAAAGATAGAATTGATCTTAATCCTAGATCGATAAATGATAATCTTTTTTTCTCGTTGGAGGAGCATTTTCCAGAAAATCGCTATTTTGAATGGGGATTAAAACCTGTTATTAGAAAAAAAATTTCTGAGTGGTTTTTATCGAGTAATTTTGAAGAAGAAAAAGAGAGTATTTTAAGAAAAATTACTGCAATAATTCGTGAGACTAAAAATGAAATAGCGTGGTCTGTCATTGGGAAAGAGATACAAGAAATAGAAAATATAAAAAAAAGAAAACCTGATACTGTTTTTAGTGAAGATTTTCTAGTAAATCTTCTTGCACCATTCACAGCAAGACTATGCAAAGAACGTAATATTAAAATATCAGAAGATGGAATAATTCAAGAGGAACTCGATTTTGAACTAAATACAGGAGAGGATTTTATTGAAAAAATTTGTTCAGTTATTGAGAAAAAAAGTAAAATGATTCAAACAATCATTGAGATCAGAAGTTATCCTCAATTTGAAAAACATATCCTCCCTTTTTTAAAGGAACTATTAGAGATTATTAAAAAAGATGATGATGCATTACTAAGAGAAAAATTAAAAAGATCTTTTGATAATGAAGATTTAGCAATACCAGAAGAAGATTCCAAACTATTAGCTTTCATATCATTACTTCCCGTAAACTTTCCAACAGAAGCTAAAGATTTTTTTGTTGATAAGTTTATTTTAAAAATGCTAGATAATGCACATGATGGTTCAAAAAAAAATATATCAGAAGAGCTTCAGGATAAAATTAAATCTGCGATTGATTCAGTCAATAATTTTGATCTTCATAATCTTCCTCATTTTGTCAAAGAAAGCTCTCTAGGTCACACAACTAATACACAGATCAATCAAGGATTAATTAACTTTTTTAAAGAAATAGAAAAATATCGTACAAAAAACTAACAACGAGTTTTTCCCTCTTTTTTTCCCCAATAGATCAATATCACTTCATCCAAACCTCTTGTCTTCGTAGAATAATATTTAATTTTTTCTGCAGCCAACTTCAAAGCTTCATCAAAATCATCTTCACTTGCAATATGCACAACCCCTAGTGGTCCGGGATATTCTGCCAACTTCAACATAATCATTGTATGCTTACTAAAGATATCTTTTAAGTTTTGATTATCAACTTTATCTCTACCTATGATTACTTTATTTTCCCCTGCCCAAAATTGTCGTCCGACTTTAAGTAAGTTAATTTCATCCTCCTGAGCCTCTGGATGATGTTCAAATAAATCTTTCAAACGTTTTGAAAATCCCGGATCAGTCAAAAGACAACCGCCTGCCGGGGAAGGAAAATAATCTATTTTATACTTTTTCGCCAAAGCCAATTGAGGTTTGCGACTTTTACCTTCAAAATCCAAGAGTTCTTCTCTATCTATAAGTCCCTCTTTTTCATAGTCAGTCTCCGGCAAGTTTTTTGCGCAAAGCGGGCGTAAAATTCTATTTTCCAATCCGGCAATTTTCTCAATAAGTTTTAATGCTTGTTTGTTTTGTGAAAATGGTCTTTGCCCTAAAACCTCACCGGTTGCCAATAAATCAATTCCTTTTTCTTGCATAATTTTTCCAGCAAGTTTAAACATAAAACCATGGCAATCAATACAGGGGTTCATGTTTTTTCCATAACCTCGCGGAGGATTTTTAACAATTTTAAGATGTTCTTTTGTAATTTCTTTAACAATGTGTTTGATTTCCAATTTCTGTGTCGATTCTTTCGCTTTTTCCGCATCAAAAAATGGCGTTACAAAAGTGAGAGCAGTTACCTCAAAATCTTGTCTTTTAAGCACTTCTGCTGCCAGAATAGAATCAAGTCCACCGGAAAAGACAATTAAAGCTTTTTTTTGCATAAAATAAAGATTTAAAGTCAGTAACTTAAGCTTACAGACTTGTCTACAGAGAGCAAGTCTTTCTTTTTAAATAATTAAAAAAGGAAATATCTTAAATTGTGTTTTATAAAAAAAAGGTTAAACTAATCAAGCATTGTTAAATTGATTTAAATGTTTAAGCTTTTCTCAAGAAAAAAAAATCGTAAGAACAGAATGTTAGCCTTGGATATAGGTACAGAGTTTGTCAAAGCTTTGCTTTTTGAAGTTAATGAAGAGCAAGAATTGGGAGGTAAAAAGAAAGGTGTTATTAAAGGAACCGGAAAAGTAAGACAAAAACTGGGAGAGATGTATTCCGGATCAGTTACAAATGTTGAGGGAGTAATTTACAATTGCCAAGAAGCAATTCGGGAGGCCGAGCTTGAAGCGGAAATGAGAGCAGATCAACTGATTTTGGGAATTGCAGGAGAACACGTAAAAGGCATTATGTCAGAAATTAAATATAAAAGAGAAGAAGCTGATACTCAAATTAACCTGTCTGAATTAAAAAATATTGTTTATAAAATTCAGGGAAATTCTTTTAAGAGAGCTCGTAAAAAAATTGCCTGGGAGACAGGTACAGATGAAGTTGATTTGAAATTGATTAATTCGGTGATCTCGGATTTTAAAATTGATGATTATAAGGTAAGTAATCCTATGGGATTTCAAGGTAAAAAAGTAGAGGTCAGTATTTATAATTCCTTTGCACCTCTTGTTCATTTTGGTGCTTTACAGACAATTGCCGCCGAACTTGACCGCGAACTTCTCTCAATCATAACAGAACCATATGCCGTTTCAAAATGTTTGGATTTTGAGGATGGTGGGAATTATTCGGCGATTTTTATTGACATTGGAGGAGGTACTACGGATATTGCAATTGTCGAAAACGGTAACATCAAGGCAACAAAAATATTTGCTATGGGTGGTCGTAATTTCACGAAAAGACTTTCCAGTGAATTGAATGTATCTTTTCAAGAAGCTGAAAAAATTAAAATTGCTTATAGTGCAGGAAAACTTGAAAAAAAATCAAATAATTTAGTAAAAAAAATAGTAGAAGAAGATGCAGATGTCTGGCTTTCGGGAGTAAGTGTCTCAATTTCTGAAATTAAGGAAATCGAGCACCTGCCTTCTCAGATTTATCTGTGTGGGGGAGGTTCTCATTTACCTGAAATAAAAGGCTCAATGCAACAAAAAGATTTTTCAAAAAAATTAAATTTTACAAAAATTCCAAATATTTCAGTTTTACTGCCAAATAGGATTGAAAGAATCTTAGATGAAACAGGACGAATTAAAGACCAGCAAGATGTCACTCCCATGGCACTGGCAAACATTGGAGTTGATTTAGCCGGTGACGAAGCTGTTACTTCTAAAATATTGCGTAAAACCTTAAATTTGTTAAGAAATTAAAAGATAAAAATGCTTAATTCTTCAATACTCGAAACAATTGGCAAGACTCCTCTGGTTAAATTAAAAAATTTTTCAGCAAACCCAGAAGTAAATATTTATGCGAAACTTGAAGGTGAAAATCCTGGTGGTTCCATAAAAGATAGAATTGCCTTAAACATGGTTGAGCAAGCTGAAAAAAAAGGCATATTAGCCAAAGGAAAAACCATTTTGGAAGCAACTTCGGGGAACACTGGCATAGGACTTGCAATTGTTGCTCTGTCCAAAGGTTATCAAATCAAGCTTGTTATGTCTTTCGGTGTCAGTGAAGAAAGGAAGCAAATTTTGCGCTCCTTTGGAGCTGAGCTTGTGCTAACAGCCCCTGAACAAGGAACTGACGGAGCAATTATTAAGGCGCAGGAAATCTTTAAAGAGGATGTAAATAAATACTGGATGCCTAATCAATTTAGTAATTCTGATAATCCGGATACGCATTATAAATATACGGCAGTGGAAATCATCAATGATCTGCCGGAGATTGATATGTTCGTTGCAGGTCTGGGGACATCGGGGACTCTAATGGGAGTCAGTAAAAAACTCAAAGAGTATAATTCTAAGATTCAAATCATTGCGGCTGAACCGCAGCTTAAGCATAAACTTCAGGGTCTCAAAAATATGGAAGAAGCAATTGTACCTGCGATTTATAATAAAGGAAGACTGGATGAAAAAATTCAAGTTTCTGATAAAATTGCATTTCAAACTGTGAAAGAATTTATTCGTCTTGAGGGAATCTTCGCAGGTATGAGCTCTGGTGCTGCGCTGCATCTCGCGCGAGAAAAAAGCAAAACTCTGAAATCAGGTAATATTGTGGTTATTATTCCTGATCGCGGAGAAAAGTATTTGAGTACAAGTTTATTTGAATAGAGGTTAAGCTGCAAGAGGCAGTTTCTCCGGAAAAGAAAAATCAACTTTATTTGTTTGATCAGGATCCCCTTCTCCCAGGATTGTTCTAATATACTTTTTTAATTTTATTTTCCACTTTTCGACGTCTCTAATCACAGCATAATTATCACAAGCGCATGCATTTTCTAAAGCAGTAATATTGGGGCGATCTTCTTCTTCTGCAACGATTAGATTCCCAATAAAAAACTTAGCCAAACCTTCATCCCATAATTGCAGGTCAGTTCCGCCATCTCCATTGATGATGGTATTTTCCGGTCTCAATTCATTACCTAAAATCCTCCATGTCGCCGGTATTTTAGAATCTTCAATCCGACTTGTTTTAGGATCAAATGCTCCGTTTTTCACATTAATTATATTTCCTGCATACTCTTCAATACCTAATTCTTCACAAACAGCTTTAACCCAGCTTACATCTCCTCCACTGATCATTACTAAGCGAAT
The DNA here is from genome assembly GCA_028279865.1 of Candidatus Altimarinota bacterium. Lineage (GTDB taxonomy): Bacteria > Patescibacteriota > Gracilibacteria > JANQMV01 > JANQMV01 > JANQMV01. The sequence goes on from JANQMV010000056.1 coordinate 6,819, forward strand.
TTTATTACCGAATTCCGTTTTCAGCTCTTGAATCATTTCCCTGACACCCTCGATAATATCTTGTTTACAATACTCTTCCATCTGGCTCAACTGGTCCTGGGAAATATTGACTCTATGACGGTTTAAAATACTCAATCTTAGAGGAATTGTTTCAGAGAGAGGCATTCTTTTTGCCATCCCTGCATTGGTTGCGTCTTTGATCTCAGACATAATTTCTTCAATTTTCTGTTTCTCAAAGTTTTGTTCCAATAAAATTTTATAGAGTGCTTCCTCTAAAGACTCACTCTTAATAACGGTACTATCCATATCAAAAAGTACATTCACTCTTATGTCTTCTTGAGGAAGATTTTCTGTAGATGGAAATAGCAGCGCCTGTCTTTTTTTTGATAATCCAGTCGTTAACATATGATTTTTGAGGAGTTATTTAACAAGTTCAATTTATAGTAAAATGAGGTAAGGTCAAACCAGACCTGTTGACTAAACTTCAACAAATTTTTCAAAATAAAAAATTCCATAAAAACGTTTTTTAAGGCTTTTAATAGCTGTCTTCTTATACACTAGAAGAAATAAATGAATTTTATTTAATTCTTGATCAACAAAAAAACAGCACTAAAGAAAAGAAAATCCTTTAAAAAAGAAACAATTTGTTATAAAACAATTATTGACTCATTTGCATTTTATGTTATAATATATTCAAGCATAAACAAAACTCTAAAAATAAATATGGAAAAACTAATCTACATTACTTTCTTAGCGCTTCTTCCTACAATTGCTTGGTGAGTTCTTTTTTATAAAAAAGATCCACGCAAAAAACGCATCAAAGAGATGTTTTTTGTTTTTCTAATAGGAACAATGTCTATTGCTCCTGTTTATGGATACCAAATTTTTTCCGTTAAATATCTGCCTAAAATTACAGAGTTATTCCCTGCGCTAGGTGCAAATGCTTTATATTTAAATCTTATCAACTTTGGTGCGGTTGCACTTTTTGTCCTAGTCTGCATCTTACTTATAGCTCTCCTACATGCTACTTTAAGAACATTTCTACATACATTTCGCGCGTTTTTCAAAATGTCCTTCAACTTGGGACCAATCATGATGATGGTTTTTATTTTACTCTTGATTAAAATTTGAGTTTCTCAAATTTTTGATATAGACCTTTTGGACAATTTATTGGGAATTGCGATGGTCTCAGCTGTTCTGGAGGAATATGTCAAACATTTGATTGTGCCGGTGGTTTGAGATAAGAAAATCAAAAACATCAATACTGCAATAATGTATAGCATTGATGTCTGACTTGCTTTTGCTTTTGTTGAAAATATTCTTTATTTTATCTCGGTTCCAACAGAGAACCTTTTGACGACCTTTGCTTTTAGGGCTTTATTTACAACCTTGGGGCATGTTAGTTTCTCTGCAATATTTGGTTATTTCTATGGACGTGCGCTCTTTGCCGAACCAATCTTGGCTGAGAAAGAGATTAAGTACAGGCAGTTTTCCTTTTTAAAAACATTTAGAAAAATCTTCGGTCTGAAAACAATAACAACTTTCCAAGAAACACAAATGGTAAATGGTCTTTTGGTTGCGACTTTTGTACATACACTTTACAATTTACTGCTTAGTTTAAACATTATCATTCTTCCAATCATTCTTTTGATTGGATGCTATTTTATCATTGATTATTTGCTGCACTTAGAAGAAACCACCAAACAGTACGGTCTAATCGGCACAAATGTTATTTCTGAAAAGGATTTTCACGATTTAAGGCTTAGAATAGATGTATTAAAAGCCCTAAAAGATATTCGTGAAAAAACAAATACAACCCTTGATAAAGTACCGGTTAAAGCTCATACACCGGCAGTACATTTGAGAAAAAGATTAATGGCACTTTTGGTCGTACTGGTTTTAATTACCTGAAGCGGTTATACGAAGCTAATTACAGGCAAGGCTCAAAATTACTCTGCCAATGTGCTACTGGTACACCACCACTTGATTGAAATGGCTGATGAAATTGAAAAAGAGGAATATCACGAGTATTTGCACGAAAATAATATTGAAACAAAAAATAATCTACAATTATTTAAGGAAAAAAACGTTGATATAGATGGAGATGGTTTAAGAGACTTTGAGGAAGAATATTTTGGTACAAACAAAAACATGCCCGACACTGACAATGACGGATATAGTGATTATGAAGAAATAAAAAATTGATATAACCCTCTTGGCGAAGGAAAGTTAAAAAAAGAGAAATTAAGTGATATTTTCATCAAGATTATGAATAAATAAATCACCTTGTCTTATGATTTCAAAACCATCTTCTTTTACTTTGATAATCGTGGATGGTTTTTGTTTTTTTAAAAGACCTCCATCAAAGAATAAAACATCTTGATCTTCGAAATAGTTGGCAACTTCATCAGAGGAGTAAGCTTGTATCTGTCCGGTTAGATTGGCACTGGTTGTTGTAAGAGGCTTTCCAAGTCTTTTACATATCTCCAAGGACAAAGAATCATCGGGAATTCTAATGCCAATTGAACTTTTTCCCTCAGCATAATGTTGGGGAACGTTTTGCGTTTTGGGAATAATTAAGGTTAAGGCTCCCGGTAAATACTTTTTTACAATATCGTCAATTTTTTGATTTGTTTTTCCGTATTGTTTAAGCATAGAAGTATCAGAAACTAAGATACTCATAGGCTTGTGCAGAGACATTTGTTTTAAAAGATGAATTTTTTCAACGGCATTTTGATTTGTAATATCAGCAGCCATACCATAGCAAGTATCGGTAGGATGTATTAAAACACCTCCTTTCCGGAGAAATTCAACTGCCCTATCAACATTTTGAAAATTAGCTTTTATTCTTTGCATATTTTTTTCTTAATTCAATTTAATAATAATCTCTAAAAAGAGTTTTTCAAAATATAAAAAAGACGTTTCGGAGAAACGCCTTTGAGTCTTAGAACGATAAAAGAAATTATTTTGCTGCCTCAGGATCATAATCATAAACAGCACGACCGACACGGACAAAATCAGGTTCTTTTTGAAGATTAAGGGAAATCGTCCCTTCTTTAACTTCACGCTGTTTCCAAACTTCTTGAATAATCTCTTGTCTGTGCAAAGGTCCTTTTTCTTTTAGAATAGAACGGATAACATCAGCAACTGTTCCGTGATTAAATCCCCACTCCTTAAGAGCATAAATACCGCGTCCTACAAGCACAAATTCGGGAGAACGAATCAATTCGTTATGTACAGCTTGTACTGTTACTGATTTCTTATCAAAACCGATATTTAAAATAGCATTAGAAATTTCTACAAAATGCATTTTTTCTTTCTTCTTACGCAAAGCAATTAAAGCCTTGTCTTTGATACTACGTGGGTTAACCGTTCTCCATTCTGCAATCCCCCACCCATTTTCAGTTTGCTTTACTTCTTTATCAACTTTCATACAAGCCAGAACAAATTGCTCTGTCGGTGTCTTATCTTCAAAAAGCTTTAAAGCAGTAACTTCCTGTATTAACTGCGGCTCCGGGAGAATGACTCCATGTTTTTTCAGCACTTTGTGTGAGGCATTGATCACTTTTTTAATATCGGCAAAAGTGATTTCTTTAAATCTCCAAAATGAGTCAAAACGACGAGATCGATCAACTTTCGCTAAACGGCTATTGATATTAAGGGCAAGACGTACAATTCTACCATCAAGAGCGGAACTTCTGCCTATTTGTTTTAAAATGTCGTTCATAATATCCTGCTCAAGCATAACTCCGCCTTTTTCTTCAAGAATATCGCAAACGAGCTTATTAACGACTCTTAGCTTTGAGTTACTAACAGTCCTACGAAGCTTATTTAAGGCGATACTTTCAATTTGCCTGATACGCTCTCTTGTTACATTGAAGTGTTGTCCGATTTTCTCCAGAGTTTGTCGAGGTTCATTATTTAGACTAAAACGCTTCACAATTATGTCCTTTTCCTTTGAGGTTAAAACCAAAAAAAGGTCTTCAAGTATTGTTTTCAAATCTAAAGACTGTTGTTTGGTTGATGTAGTATCACTCATAACGATAAATTTTTAAAATTTTGTAATAAAAATGGGTGCTTTGTTTCTATTTTTTTTCGAAACTGGTTCAATCCTAAGACATATTTCCCTATCAGTCAAGAATATTCCTTAATAATCTTTTTCTTGCTCGTGAATATCCTCAAAGTGATACATTGTAATACTTTTTTCAAACTTGTCAACATTTTATTTTAGCTTTTTCTGCAAAACTGTTTTAACAAGATTTCCCTCCGCATTACCTGCAATTTTTTGCATAACAGGTCCCATTAGTTTTCCAAAATCTCCTTTTGAAGCAAAGCCGGTTTCTGTAATCAGCTCATCAACTACCTTTTCTACTTCTTCAGGAGACATCTGGTCTGGTAAATAATTTTCTAAAATTGCTTTTTCCGCTAATTCTTTCTCTGCATTTTCCGTTCTTCCTGCAGATTTAAACTGAGCAGCTGAATCATTTCTTTGCTTAATTAATTTTTTAAGTATTTTTTTTACCTCTTCATCATCTGCTTCTTTATTAGCTCCGGAAACTTCAAATTTCATAATCTCTGCCTTCACTCCTCTAAGTGTTTCCAGCTTCAAGTTCTCCTTGTTTTTCATAGCCGTAACTAAATCTGCATAGATTTTTTCCTTTAACATAATTTTATTAATTAAGAATAATTTTCAAAATTTAAACAATTCCTCGTAATTTCATCGTATCTTCAATTCTTTTAATAGCCACAATAAAAGCTGCCTGACGCATACTGCTCCGGTACTTGTTTTTCATTGTTAAAACATCGGCTAATGCTTTTTCCATAATTGGTTTGAGCTTTTGTTGTACTTCTTCTTCCGTCCAATAAAAGTTCGCCAAATTTTGAACCCATTCGAAGTAAGAAACCGTTACACCTCCTGCATTTGCTAGAATATCTGGAATAACTTCAATTTCATTTTTAACTAAAATTTCATCTCCTTCGGGAGTTATGGGACCATTCGCTAATTCCAGTATGATTTTTCCTTTTATGTTTTGTGCGTTATCTTTGTGAACTTGGTTCTCCAAAGCAGCTAAAACAAGCACATCACAATCCTTTTCTATTAACTCTTCATTTGTAATTTTTTCTACTCCTTCAAAATCCTGAACAGAACCTTTTGATTTTTTAACATCAAAAACTGCATTTGGATCAAAACCTTCTTCTTTGTAGATACCTCCCTTTGAATCAGAGACTCCGATAATTTTGAGACCTTCTTTATGCAATATCGTTGCTCCGAACATACCTGCATTTCCAAATCCTTGCACAACGACTTTTAATCCTTTTGGGTCAATGTCATTGTCTCTTAAGTATTTTAATAAAACATATACTCCTCCTTGAGCGGTTGCAGTATTACGCCCGAGGGATCCTCCAAATTCAAGTGGTTTACCTGTAACTACGCCGATACTGGGCTTTCCTTTTATTTTACTAAATTCATCTGCAAACCATGCCATTACTTGTGCATTTGTATAAACGTCCGGTGCGGGGATATCAAGTTCGGGTCCGACAATTTGACTGATTGCGTCGATATAACCGCGCGAAAGTCTTTCCATTTCAGCATCTGATAGCTCTTTTGGGTTACATTCAACTCCTCCCTTACCTCCTCCGTATGGAATATTTACCACAGCACACTTCATTGACATCCAGGTTGCCAACGCTTTTACCTCTTCAATGTCAACCTGCCAATGGTAGCGAATTCCTCCCTTACATGGACCTCTTACATCAGAATGCTGTACACGATATCCTTTGAAAACTTTAACTTTGCCATCATCCATTTTTACAGGCACTGAAACCTGCAGCATTTTTTTAGGATGAGAAATAACTTCTTTGATATTTTCATCAAGTTGCATGATGCCAGCTGCTTCGTTAATTTGTGCCAGCGTGTTTTCAAAAAGTGACATATAAAATTAATTACGAATTAAAAATTATTTTATTGACATGATTTAAAAGTATATTCATCTTCTTTTCCTCTTGATGCAAAGACTTCTCTTTCATGATTTTCAAAAAAGTCTTTTAACTGCCTTAGAACAAAGTCAGGGACGTCAATTAGCAATGTATCATCTGGTAAATCTAAAAAACACCTCTTATAACGCTCATAGTTCTTTGGATCATTTTCCTTCAGACTAGCAACAGTCGTTTCGTTATAATACCTACACTGGTCTGTTTTTAGTTTGTCCAGTTTCTGCAAAGTTTCATCATTCTCTGGATTCCAACCGACACCTCTTATTTCTTCTTTGAAATATATAGAAGTAAGTAATAGCGCAAGCATAAACGTAGAAATCATTGTAATACTTAATCTGTTGACTGACTTCAATTCCCTTATCCTTCGCATCTTTTCCTTAAAAACATTCTCTGGTTCATTTATAATTTGCTCTCTCCTTTTTTCAGTGAAAGTAGTTACCAATTCTCCGCCTGTATTCTTTCGTTGTTCAGGCATATGACAATGTTATTTGTCTTTCTTTTTTAAGTTTTCGTATTTTTTATAATATTGCTCTCCTGTTTCTCCCAAAAATCCTCCTATTCTTCTAAGAATTCCAACAATTTTGGATTCATTTTTTGTTTTTTTCTTCTTCTTTGACTTCTCTTTCATCTTTTTAAATCCCCACTCAAAAAGCTTGTCAAAACTATGCTGTAAAACGGCAAAAGTTTTACCAATAACTTCCGCTGATTTGTAGTTCTTTTTTGGCATAGCATTACTTATTAAACTCCAACCATTCATCTCTCAAAATACCATAGCAAACAACATCTTCATATACATCCCACTTAATCACATGCTCTCGAAAAAGTCCTTCTCTTTGCATACCCAATTTTTCCATTACTTTTCCTGAGGCAGGATTTCTGCTCAAATGATTTGCTATTATTCTGTGAAAACCAAACTCATTAAACGCATATTCAAGTAATGCTCCTGCAGCTTCTGTACAATATCCGTTTCCCCATAAATTTTTTTCAATCCAGTATCCTAATTCGGCACGATTAAATTTTTTTTCTACAGTTAAACCTATTGCACCGATCAATTCACCCGTTTTTTTAAAGATGATTGCGTAAATTATTGCTTCGCCAGATTCAAATTGAGGTTGGTGAGTAGAAATCCATTTTTTACCGAGTTCTTCCGTATATGGATAAGGGATGTTCAACGTTGTATCAACAACAGCCTTATCACCAGCTTTTTTTTGAACAATTTTTGCATCTGAAAGCTCAAACGGTCTTAAAATCAATCGCTCTGTTTTAATTATTTTCCTTTTTTTCATAGATAAAAAATATCGTCTAGAAATTACCTATCTATTCCTAATTGCCGCCTGAGCCGCCGCAAGTCTCGCAATCGGCACACGGAAAGGACTACAGGAAACATAGTTGAAGCCTTCACGATGGAAAAAATCTATGGAATCAGGATCTCCTCCATGCTCACCACACACACCGATTTTTAAATCAGGCTTCACTTTGCGTCCTCTCTCAATTCCCATTTTAATCACTTCCCCCACTCCTCTCTGATCCAGAGTTTCAAACGGATCAGCATCTAAAACTCCGTGCTCTTTATAATAAGGCACAAAACGCGCAACATCGTCACGCGAATAACCGAAAGTCAGCTGGGTTAAGTCATTTGTACCAAACGAGAAAAACTCAGCATGTCCGGCAATTCGATTCGCTACTGCACAAGCTCTTGGAATTTCCATCATTGTTCCTACTGTGTATTTCAAGTCAGGGCAACTTTCCTGTAAAACTTTGTTTGCAATCTTTCGAACTTTTTCAGCCAAAATATCAAGCTCTTCACTCTTACCTACAAGAGGAATCATAATTTCGGGCTTTACTTCTATTCCCTCTTTTTGAACTTCGCAAGCTGCTTCTAAAATCGCCTGTGTCTGCATGTAGAGAATTTCCGGGTATGTAATTGCCAAACGACAACCACGATGCCCGAGCATTGGGTTGACCTCTTGTAAATTTTCTGCACGATCTTTGACTTGTTCAAAAGTTAATCCAAAATCCTTTGCAAGATCCTCCACATCCTTATCCTTTTCCGGTAAGAACTCATGTAAAGGAGGGTCAAATAGACGGATGGTAACAGGACGTCCTTTCATTATTTTGAAAATATCTTTGAAATCTTGTTTTTGAAATGGTAACAATTTATCAACCGCTTTTATCCTTTCTGCTTGCGTGTTTGATAAAATCATTTCACGCATACAGCGAATTCTTTCTTCGTCAAAAAACATATGCTCTGTTCTGCAAAGACCAATCCCCTGAGCACCAAATTCCATTGCTCTCTGAGCATCTTCAGGAGTATCGGCATTGGTTCTAATTTGTAATGTTCTGATTTCATCCGCCCATCTCAAAATAGTTTCAAATTCTTCGGACAAAGCAGCTTCAATTGTCTTACATTCACCCAGAATCACAGCCCCTTCCGTACCATCCAAAGTAATCACATCACCTTCGTTTACGACAGTATCATTGACGGTAAATTTACCCGCTTTTGGATTAATAATTACATCTGTTGCTCCGGCAACGCAAGGAGTTCCCATTCCACGAGCAACAACGGCAGCATGGCTCGTCATTCCTCCGCAGGAAGTCAAAATTCCCTGAGCAGCGTGCATGCCGTGAATATCTTCCGGACTGGTTTCCTTACGCACCAAGATAACTTTTTTACCTTTATCGGACCACTCTTTGGCAGTGTCAGCGTGAAAGACAACTTTTCCACAAGCTGCTCCGGGACTTGCCGGCAAGCCTTTGGCAATTATTTCTTTTGTTTGATTCGGGTCTAAGCATGGATGCAGAAGAGTATCTAATGAATTTGCTTCAATCCTGGAAACCGCTTCTTTTTTTGAAATCATGCCTTCTTCTTGCATTTCAACAGCAATTCTTACTGCCGCAGCTGCCGTTCTCTTGCCATTACGTGTTTGCAAGAGATAAAGAGTTCCTTCTTCAATCGTAAATTCCAAGTCTTGCATGTCCCGGAAGTGGCTTTCCAGTTTTTGATAAATTTCTTCAAGCTCTGCGTAAGCTTCAGGCATAACCGCTTTTAAACCTTCAATTGGCTCCGGAGTACGAATACCTGCAACCACATCTTCTCCTTGAGCATTCATCAAAAATTCCCCGTAAAACTTCTTTTCTCCTGTGGATGGATTACGCGTAAAAGCAACACCTGTCCCTGAAGTTTCTCCCATATTTCCAAAGACCATTGCTTGTACATTCACCGCCGTCCCCAAATGGTGATCAATTTTGTGGATTTCACGATAAGTCCTCGCTCTTGGAATGTTCCAGCTTTTAAAAACCGCTTGAATCGCTAAAAGTAATTGTTCTTTTGGCTCTTGAGGAAAACTTTTTCCTAAACTTTTCTGAACAATTTTTTTATACATCAATACAACTTCCTGCCAATTTTCAGAGGTTAAATCTACATCATTTTCTAGTTCTTTCTCTTTCTTCAAAGCATCCAAAGCTTCTTCGAACTTGTGATGCTCCACGCCTAGTACAACATCTGAAAACATTTGAATAAAACGTCTGTAGCTATCGTAAGCAAAGCGAGAATTTCCTGTTTTTTCAGCAAAACCTGCGACAACTTCATCATTTAAACCAAGGTTCAAAACCGTATCCATCATCCCCGGCATCGAAAACTTTGCTCCCGAGCGCACAGAAACAAGCAAAGGATTCTGTGTATCTCCGAATTTTTTACCTTGTTGCTTCTCTAAAGCTGAAAGCGCCTCCCAAATTTGTTCTTCCAAACCGCTAGGAAATTTTTGTTTATTCTCTAAGTATGCATTACATGTTTCGGTTGTTACTGTAAAGCCGGGAGGTACCGGTACTCCGAGATTTGTCATTTCAGCTAAATTTGCTCCTTTTCCTCCTAATAAATCCCTCATATCCGCCTTACCTTCAGAAAAACCGTAAACAAACTTCATAGTCGTAGTTAAGTTATTGTTAAATTTAGAAAGTATTAGTATAAATAAAAAATTTTAAATTTTAAGCCTTAAACCTCAAAACAAATATTCAATTTTTAGTATTAAGTATTTGATTTTGCTCTAAAGTTCGACATTTTAAATTTAAAATTCAACTAGGTCTTTTTGTTTTTTATTTTGAAGACAAAGATTTTAGCATGTATTGCCAAAACACACTTTGCATGCATTTTACTGAAGCTAGTTTTTTTTTCAATCGCTTTTTTCTATTTTGTTAAATATTCTACCGCTGCGTCCAATTGGGGATCTCTTTCTTCAAGGTAATCGTCAATCGTCATTTCAACTTCTTGGTCAGGCTTTATGCCTGTTTCCGAGATATTAATTCCATTGGGAGTAAACCATTTAGCAATAGTTATACGAACACTACTTCCATCCTTAAGAGGCATTACTTCTTGAACCGTACCTTTACCAAAGCTTTGCTCTCCCACGACAATCCCCCTTTCATAATCTTGAACTGCTCCTGCGACAATTTCAGATGCAGAGGCAGAGCCTTTATTAATTAAAACAACTAGGGGGATTTTTTCTAATTTTACATCTCCGGAAACGGAAAGTGTTTCTTTGCCAACTCCATTACGCTTTTTAATGGTTACAACTTCTCCATCAGCAATAAAGGCAGAAACAATATCAACCGCTCCATCCAAAAAGCCACCGCCGTTAAAACGTAAGTCTAAAATCAATCCATTGGCTTCCTCTAAAAGAATTTCGTTGATTATATTAAGAAATTCCTTTGTAGTATTTTCTCCAAATTGATTTAAGCTGATATAAGCGATTTTACCCTCTTTCATTTCCCAAGTTACACTATCAATTTTAATAGTATCACGTGTGATTGTCAGTTTAATTTCTTCAGCATTTCTGCGAAAAATAGTTAATGTAACATCCGTACCTTTTTTTCCTCTGATTTTTGAGACGGCTTTCTCAAGAGAAACACCTTCTGTCGTTTCCCCATTAATTTCCAAAATAATGTCTTCTGGCATTAAACCGGCTTTACTTGCCGGAGAATTTTTAATGGGAGAAACCACTGTCAAAAGCCCTTCACGCATTGTAAGTTCCGCACCAATTCCTTCCAAAACTCCACCTAAACTATCTTGAAAGTTTTTATTCTCCTGAGGTGTCATAAACTCAGAATAAGGATCTTCCAAAGAACTAATTAGCCCTCTTGCAAGACCATAAGAGACTTCAGGATCCTTGAGAGCATCTTCGTAGACATAATCTCTTTTTATTAATTCATAAACCTCGTCAACGACAGTTAAATCAAATTTTGTAACTTTGTAATCTTTCTTATTTGTTAATTTTGAAAGTAAACTTTCTTGCTCTTCATTTTCATTAATAATTTTTTTCAGTTCCGCTTTATACTTGGGATTATTAATAGCAGTATTCCAACCCAAAACAAAAGTTATGAAAGGAAGTAATATTATTGTTAAAGCTTTCAACATTGATGTAGATTTTTGAGGCATTTTACTTTGTTTTAGAGTGTTAAAATTCATCAAATAAAATAATTTGTTCTATATTTTTTGCTAAACCGGTTTGTTCATCAATATCAACAATCAAAGCCCCTAGTTCTATTTCTCCATGCTCCTCCACTTCGTGTTTGACTGGTGTTTGATTAAGAAATTTTTGGATAATCGCATCTTTTTTTAAACCAATCACAGAATCACGAGAACCGACCATGCCGACGTCTGTAATATAAGCGGTGCCTTCTTTTGTGATTTGACAATCAGCTGTCGGAACATGAGTATGGGTACCGACAACGGCAGCGACTCTACCATCAAGATAGTGTTTCATTGTGACCTTTTCACTCGTTGCCTCCGCATGAAAATCAACTAAGGCAATATCATATTTACCCTTTTGTTCTTCCAAAATTTCATCAATCTTACGAAAAGGGCAGTCAAAATCTTCTTTCATAAAAACACGTCCAATCAAATTTATAATCAAAACTTTCTGTTTGCTTACTTGAATTGTTTTGTATCCGTAGCCTTTTACATTAGACGGGTAGTTCGCAGGACGAATTAAATCAGAATCTTTATCTTCCAGTTCTTCGTAAATAGTATGGTTCTGCCAGATATGATTGCCAGAAGTAAAAAAGTCAACGCCGACCCTACGTAATTCAGCCAAAATTTTGGGGGTTGCGCCTCTTCCATGGGCTGAATTTTCAGCGTTTGCGATAACCAAATCAATATTATATTTTTCTTTTAAATTCGGTAAAAATTTGCGTAACATTTTACGTCCGGTTTTTCCAAAAATGTCTCCAATAAAAAGTACTTTCATCATATCAATTTACGTGAAAGCAATATAACAAAAGACTTATTTTTGTTCAATGAATTTTCTTTATTTTACTTTGATCCTTCTGTTGGTCCTCCGGAGCTACTACCTGAAACATTCGTCGCAGAATTTTGTTGAATTGAACTATTTTTTTGCTGCGCAGACTCACAACCTGTTAGTAAACATAAAACGACAAAAGTAAAAAGTAAATTTTTCATAGATAGAATAAGTAATTTACAAACATGCTCCATCTCTCCGAACAGTTCACGATATTGTTTGTGGTGCTTCCTGTTGTGCCATAATATCCTGCTATTCAACAATTACCAAGGATCCGGAAGTATACATGGCAGTGTATTACAAGTTTGTGAAGAAGGCCCCACACAAGACCCTGAGCAAGAAGTAGAGCTGGCAGGTTTGCTGCCTGAACAATAGCTATCACTCACAGAAGAACCATCACTGCGACGACAGTAAACAGTTCGAGTTTTTGTCCCAATAGTATCGTAGCAATTCCTATGCTGAATCCCTCCTCCGCAAAAAACACTACAAGGGTGCCAAACTCCCCAAGCAGGATTTGCTGAACAGGATCCGTATTCTCCAGTATACCAACTATAAGTAGTAGCAGTGTACGTAGAACTTCTGCTCACAATTCCCGTTTCGTTTCCTGTTTTATCTCTAAATTTTACCGTCACATTCTTAATGCCATCTCCAGAGGTTAAAACAACTCCCTTACTAGTCGTACAAGTTTCCCATACATTTCCTCCACTCGACAAACCTGTACCACTGATATACATCTCGATTTCACTCGCATCAGAGGCATTATCAGTCGGGCAAGTTATTGAGAGAGTGACACTTGTTAAATTTGTGCTAGATGGAATGGAAAAATCTCCCCCACTTGGCGCAATTGAATCAAAACGACTCCAGCCGATGCTTTTACAGATTTTAACAACATTGGCGTCTATGTCAAAAACCAATGTTCCTAATTTAGAAGCATCACAAGTAATAGCAGCAATCTCACCAGTTGAAAGTTGTCCTATTCGCATACCTCCATTTATATCCAAGGTCATTTTAGGAGAATCTGTTGCAATTCCGACTCGTTGATTTGTAAAATTCTGGCTTAAAGGTTTATCACAGCTTCCAGGAGAGCATCCTGCAGAAGGACCGCTAAAAGCATAAGCTCAAATTTCAAATCAAAACAAAGCAACTAAGCTTCAAAGGAATTTTGGATTTTTGAAATATTTCATAAAAGACATATTTAAAAAAATGGTTTAATTCCTAATTCTTTCTCCTCCGTTCTGTGTCCAAGCGACATTAATTCCACTATCCCAGCGACAATTAGTTCTTCCACTATACCCCCAAGCCCTACATGCAGTGTAGTTTGTACCATTACCCTTCATATCAACCCACTCGTATCCATTTGGGCAGTTTCAACATCCACTACCAGATCTTACGTCAGTGTAACCATCTATCTCATCAAAAGAACCATCACAGTCATTATCTAAATTATCAGAATCTTCCGTGCTTGGAATAACTGCGCAATTTGCTTCTCACAAAAGAAGCAAGCTATTTTCATTCGTGTGCAGTAAGACATTCAACCCTCCCCAATTTTCATTTAAAACCGGATCAAAATCATAAGAAGCATTGTCTGCAGTACAAGCAATGTTTTCAGCAACAGTATTTGTCCCAATCGTAATTTTACAATCAGAAGTATCACCAGCAACATACGATGTCGTAAATTTTGACTCATTAGAAGTATGTTGAAAACCACTTACGCTCAGAAAATCTTGTAAACTCAAACTTCAAGTCATTCAAAAAATATTAACTCCTGATTTAATATTTTCAGGAACTAAATCAGGATCAATCGTTCCTTTATTAGAACCATTTGGAATTTTACAATTACCTGAAAAATCCTCACCGCATACAGAAAAATTATCAATATAATTACCTGTTATCCCTGCTATTGTTACACCATTTTTAATGTTCTCCGCCTTCAAGTTCGCCAAAGGTCCATTCGGACAGCTCTCTGGAGTACAAGCCATAGGAGGTCAGGAAAAGGCATACGTTCCAATTGCAAATCAGAAAACTGCAATTAAGGTTCCGATGAGTTTTGGGCTTTTGAAGTATTTCATCATTAAAAAATTTAATTTACACAAAAATTATCTTACACATTGAAAAGATCGTTGCTGCATATCAACATATCCGCAAGAAGAACAAACTCAATTATAACAATTACCTTTATATTGGATACTAACCATTACACCCTGACTACTATCCCATCCTTGACGATCATAAGTATCCCATCTATTTTCCCCAGATCTTTTTATACACTCACTTGACCCCCATGCGTTAACCCATAAAACAGGTCAACCTTCAATTATGCCAATTTTAGTAGAAGCTTCGCTTGCATCTGGCAAGTGCCAGTCAGTCAAACCGTCTGTTTCCAGATTTGAGCAAGTAGAGAAAGCCTCACTGAAAGTAGCCGGAGAGTAAATTGCCGTTGCATTGCCTGGCTTAAGTTCCAACGTTCCTAATAATCCATTAACCGAAATTCATTTCTTAATGTTGTCTGTAGTTAAATTTTCAAAAAATATATTGGGATCTGTGTCATCATAGTCAACACCATAAATAACACCATCACCATCTACATCAATTTTTTCTTCTAGATTCCCCGTCACTCCTGCTATAGTTACACCAATTTTAATATTATCTGATGATAAAAATGCAAACGGTCAATTCGGACAACTCTCCGGTGTACAACCCACCGGAGGTCAGGAAAAGGCATACGTTCCAATCGCAAATCAGAAAACTGCAATTAAGGTGCCGATGAGTTTTGGATTTTTTAAATACTTCATAGTTATTTTTATAAAGATAATGCGCATGGTCACCAGTTATAGCTATAAGAAGTATGACCACTACAGCCAGCCGTTAAATTTCTATACCATGAGTAACCACATTCTGTATTAATATATCCTCCTGAAGTTAAACAATACCCCCCCCGTCGGGGTACCAGGGCAATCCGCTCTTTCATATACATTTTGCGAGCCAAATGGACACTCTGCAGCTCCATATCCGGAATAACTTTCTCCTTCATATTCATAAGTTCCTGTAATTCCATTAATTGAAACTCATTTCTTAATGTTGTCTGCAGTTAAATTTTCAAAAAATATATTGGGATCTGTGTCATCATAGTCAACACCATAAATAACACCATCACCATCTACGTCAATTTTTTCTTCTAGATTCCCCGTCACTCCTGCTATAGTTACACCAA
>JANQMV010000006.1 GCA_028279865.1 Candidatus Altimarinota bacterium
CTTGTGATCGCTATTTTCTCAAACAATATTTTGAGAAAAGTGAAAAATCAATTATTTTCGTGGAATATGCCGGCTATTCCAATGACACAAAATCTCCTAGTAAAAAGTTAATTTTAAACGATGTTGAGAATATTCAAGATTTCCTTCAGCAAAAAAAGTTTACACAAGTAACCGTTTTTGGTGAGAGTATTGGCACAGGAATGGCATCTTATCATGCCTCAATTGGTGGAGTGGATAAACTTTTTTTAATTTCACCTTTTTCAAGCTTAGCTGATGTAGCAAAAGCAAGGTATATGCTCTACCCTATCAGAATTATCTTGAAAGAAAATTATGACAATGTTGCCGCTTTGAAAAACTACACGGAAGAATTGCTAATAATTCATGGAGGGCTTGATCGTATTATCCCTATTCATTTTGCTGAGAAACTTTTTGAAAGCATCGCAAGCGAGCAAAAAAGATTTGTTAAAATTGATGAAGCAAGGCACAATGACTTATATAATTTTGAGAAACTGGGCTCGGAAATTCTTAATTTTATAAAATAATTTTTAAACCTTAACTTGTAAATATGCAACCTGCAGACTTTATACCGATTATCATTTTGGTACTTGTGATTCCTCTTGTTCTATTCTTTTTCCACAAGGCTAAATCTAAAACTCAAAAAACAAAAAAATACCCTCGAGGATATTATATGAGCTTGGGGCTTGCCATGGGAGTTGCTTGCGGTGTGGCTTTAGATAATATTGCCATTGGTGTTGCAATCGGTGTTGCAATTGGAGCTGCGCTGGAAAAAAAACATGAAAAACAGCTGCGTCCGCTCACCCCAAAAGAAATAAAATCACAAAAGCAAATTATTTTGATCTTATTTATTGGTCTGTCCCTTTTGGTTGCGCTCTTTTTTGCCACCATGTATTTCATGAAAGCATAAGGAGTTTCTTTTCAAGAAGATTTCTCGCAAATGCAGATGGTTTTTTACTGCTCCCTAAGGTAGAAAATAAAAAATGACACTCGCCAAAGGAAGTGAAACCAAGAAATAAAAGGCGTTAATCAAAAAAAGCTTAACGGGCTTTTTTTCCCAAATCACTCCTCCAAAAATAGTGGTCACAATAAAACCAAGCCAAAGAAAAAGGCTGACTTGAATCATTTCGCTGAGAGTTTCGGCTTTTGTAATTCTTAGAAAAAGCGCAAGGAAAAAAGTTAAGATAAAAGTATTACAAAGTCCCATCAGCCATAATTTTGCCATATTTTCCTGCTTAGCTTGCTCCGAAGTAATACCAACAAATTTCATCCAGGCTTTTCCAAACATTAGAGGCGAATACCACAAAGCCCCTAAAATCATTGAAGTAATCATCACCGCTCCAATTGCCAAATAATTCAGATCAGTTGTAAACATAAAAATAGCGATTAGAAAAATAAGATATTTTCACTAATACCAAAATTAGCTATTTTTATCAATTTTTTGCCCTGCACAGTTAAATATGCTACTGTGTTTGTTACTAAATAACAATGTAAATTTAACATGAAGATTATTGCAACGATATTTCTTGTTTTAATACTCGCTTTATTGATTTATCTAGCAAGCTTAGGTTTATTTAACCGGATTAATCTTGAAGAAAAAGATATGGGACCTTTTACGGTGGTTTATGAAAACCACACTGGACCATATCGAGAAACATCAGCAATTCAAGATAAGATTTACTACAAGCTCTTAAATGAGGAACAAATTGAAACATACAAGGGGTTTGGAATTTATTATGACAATCCGAAAAAAGTTGCAAAAGAAGAGTTACGCAGTGAAGTTGGAAGTATTTTGGAGACAAAAGATTATGCTAAAACTGAAGCATTAAAAACTAAAGGCTATAAAATAAAAACAATTGAAAAACAAAAATCTCTTGTAGCTAAATTTCCTTTAAAAAACCAATTTTCTATCATGCTCGGTGTTATAAAAGTTTATCCTGCGATGGAAAAATACATCGCAGAAAACGATTATCAACAAACACCTGCTTTAGAAATTTATGATATTCCCAATCAGCAAATTATCTATATTTTTGAAATTAAAAAATAATTCATGGCAAAAATAAGGATCATCAATATTGATACAAATAATCTTGAAAAATATCCTCCAAGGTGTTTTCTCAATCCGAAACACGAAGGTAATGTTAAAAAGTATGAATGGCTTAACGAAAGATTTAAAGAAGGTTTAAAAATCAAGCAAATTTATACAGAAGATAAAAAATGCATCGGTTTCATTGAGTATACTTTGGGTGAATTTGCTTGGAGATCTGTCAATGCGAAAGGCTTGATGTTTATTCATTGTCTTTGGGTTTCACCGAATAAGTTTAAAAGTAAAGGTTATGGTACAATGCTTATCGACGAGTGTCTCAAAGATGCAAAAAAGGAAAAGCAAAATGGTGTTGCTGTAATCACAAGTGAGGGTTCTTTTATGGCTGGCAAAAGTTTGTTTCTTAAAAATGGATTTAAAGAAATTGAACAGCAAAAGCCCTCTTTTACACTACTTGTAAAAGAATTTAAAAAAACGACATTACCAAAACTCAACTCACCTGAAAAAGAACTCAAAAAATATACTGGTTTAAATTTGGTTTATTCCAGACAATGCCCTTGGGTTGTTCGTTCAATTGCAGAATTATCCGAAATTGCCAAAAAGAAAAAACTTGATTTAAAAATTACCGAACTCAAAACAGCTCGAGAGGCTCAAAGAGCACCTTCGATCTACGGGACATTTTCACTGATTTATGATGGTAAAATTTATGCTGACCACTACATAAGTACAACTCGATTTAAAAATATTCTTGAAAAAGAACTAAATCTCTAAAAACCATGACTGACTACAAAAAATTAACCCCTGAGGAAGAACATGTGATTTTGGAAAAAGGAACCGAAATGCCTTTCTCAGGTAAATACAATGATCATTATGCGCAGGGTGCATATCATTGCAAACAATGCGATGCCTTGCTTTATAGATCTGAAGATAAATTTAACTCGCATTGTGGCTGGCCGAGTTTTGATGATGAAGTAAAAGGTGCTGTTAAAAAGGTGCCCGATAAGGATGGCATCAGGACAGAAATAATTTGTGCTAATTGCAATGGACATTTGGGACACATTTTCTTGGGTGAAAATAAAACACCAAAAAATACTCGCCATTGCGTAAATTCAATATCACTTAATTTTGTTGCGAAATGAAAAGAGAAAAAGCCATTTTTGCAGGAGGATGCTTCTGGGGTGTTGAACACCTGATGCAAGACCAAGAAGGAGTCTTAAAATTAACCGTCGGCTACACTGGTGGACACAGACAGAATCCTGTTTATGAAGAAGTTTGTGCAGGCATAACAGGGCATGTTGAAGCAATTGAAATTGAATACGATGCAGAGCGAATCAATTTTGAAACTTTAGCAAAGCTCTTTTTTGAGATTCATGATCCGACCCAAGGAGACGGACAAGGTCCTGATCTTGGATCGCAATATTTATCAACAATCTTTTATTTTAACCGAGAACAAAGGCAAATTGCTGAAAAATTAATCAAAGTTTTAGAAGAAAAAGGATTCAAAATTACGACCCAGTTACGTAAAGCTGAAACGTTTTGGCCGGCTGAAGATTACCACCAAAATTATTACAACAAAAAAGGCACCTTGCCCTATTGCCATGCTTACACAAAACGTTTCGATTAAAATTTTTACATGATTTCAATGGTCTTTCATCAACTCTAATTGAAAATATATGTGGTATACTTATGTTTTAAGATGTGCTGATGATAGCTTATACACAGGCATTACCACAGACTTAAAAAGACGTTTGAGTGAACATAATTCTTCAAATTTAGGTGCGAAATACACTAAACCCAGACGACCGGTAAGGCTGGTTTATTCTGCTGAATTTGAGAATAAATCTGAAGCTTCTAAGGAAGAATATCGGATAAAAAAACTTTCAAAAGAAAAAAAAATGCAATTAATTCATGCGCAATGATCTTTACATTAAATTAAAAAGACACTTTTTGAGCTACTTTTTCGATCCTACTTTTGTTTTACAGTTTTTATATCCTGAAGAATCTGCTTCTTCAGCTCTTTCAAATTATTAAATTTTTTTATTCCTCTAATTTTTTTTCCTAGAATAAGGTTAATTTCTTCTCCATAAACGTCTTTCTTAAAATCAAAAAGATGAATTTCAAGAGTAATTTTTTGATCAGTTGTTTCACGCAAGCCGTAATGTAAAATCCCTTGAAAACTTTCATCTGATGCAAAAAATACTTTGCAACCATATACTCCAAAATCGGCATCTAATTTCGCCGGCTCCAAATTCAAAGTTGGAAAACCTATCGTTCTGCCAAGCTTTTTACCTTGAATAATTCTGTACATAAGAGTTTCTTTAATCTCATTTTTCAAGTTTATTATAAAGATCTTTTAGAATAAAAACAGAGTAGACTTTTGGGTGTAAATATGTTAAAATAACTTAAAGAATTTATATAAAAACCAAAAAACATGCCTGAAAAACAGAAAAAAATTCTTATTGCAGACACAGACCAATTTATTATTAGAACGCTTACTTCCAAGTTCGAAAGCCCCAGTTTTAAGATAGAACCTGCTGACCAGTCTTGAATTGCAATTGAAAAATTAAAAAAAGAAAAATTTGATCTAATCATTCTGGAGATGATAGTGCCTCTTTTTAGTGGGTATGAAATTCTCGATCATTTAAAAAATTCGGATAAAAACAAAAAAACACCGGTCATGATTCTTACAAATCTGCAGCAAGAAAACGATATTAAAAAAACTCTGGAATATGGCATTATTGACTATACATTGAAATATAACGTCGATTTAAATGATTTTGCTGCAAGGGCGAAAAAAAATATAGAAGAGAAAAAAAAGAATCTTTCGGCACAAGATAAAGAGCAGCTCACATCAAAACTAATTATGCTAAGCCAACAAAACAGTGCAACCGGAGCACAGAAAATAAAAATTTTAAAATGTTCAAAATGTGAAGCGACACTTCCTCCTAAGACGGAATTTTGCCCTTATTGCGGTAAGGAAGTAGAAACCGAAAAAATTATTAAACAAAGTTATTAGAGATAATTTTAGAAATTAATCTCATAGAAAAAATTAAAAAAAATATTAAAAATAAAAAAATCCATGTTTAGTTCTTCAGCAGATAAAAATAACGAAAAGTTACAATCATTGCTACTCTCAAATTCAAAGTTAAACGAACAGGATCTAGAGACGGCAAAACAAGATGCCAAAAAAAATAAAAAATCTTTGGTTAATATCTTGATGTCGAACAAACTCTTGGCAGATGATCATTTAGGTCAAATTATTGCTGAATCAATGGGAGTTCCTTTTGTGAATTTACGTAAAATTGAAATTACAAAAGATGCGCTTTTTACCCTTCCGGAAATAATTGCAGCCAAGCAGCAAGTGATTGTTTTTGATAAAAATGATGAAGAAGTAAAGGTTGCAATGACTGATCCTGACAACATTGAACTTATTCATGATATTGAGAAAAAAACAGGTTTAAAAGTTGTTAAATACTTCGCAACGCCAACAGATATTAAGGAAACAACCAGGCGTTATCACCAAGAAGTTAAGGCAGAATTTTCAAAAATTATTCCGGAAAAATACCGTGAAGACAAAATACAAGAAAGCAATCTTGAAGAAGAGCTGGATGCATTTAATGAAGATTTTTCGATTATCAAAATTTTTGACACAATCGTGCTGTATGCTTACAGACAAAAAGCTTCAGATATTCATATTGAAGCTCGTAAAAAGACTGTCATTATTCGTTACCGTATCGATGGTATTCTGCACGACGTTGTGACTTTTCCAAAAAACTTTCACACACCTCTTGTGACGCGCATTAAAATTCTTTCCAATTTAAGAATTGATGAAACCAGAGCAGCTCAGGATGGTCGTTTTAAAACAGAATTGGATAATGAGGAAGTCGCTTTTCGTGTTTCGATTTTACCCACTTATTTTGGTGAAAAAGTGGTAATTCGTCTTCTAACCGATTCGGGTGATTCTGTCGGTCTGGTAAATTCGGGATTAAGAAAAGACGATCTAGAAAAAGTAACTCGTAATTTTCAAAAACCTTATGGGATGCTGCTCACAACCGGGCCAACAGGTTCCGGTAAAACAACAACGCTCTACAGTATTTTAAAACTTCTCAATACTCGTGATGTCAATATTTCAACAATTGAAGATCCGATTGAATACGGTGTGGAGTGAATTAATCAGGTGCAGGTAAATAATCAAACAAATTTAACTTTTGCTGCAGGTTTGCGTTCTCTCTTGCGTCAGGATCCCAATATCATCATGGTGGGAGAAATTCGTGATCAGGAAACTGCTAATATTGCGATTAGTTCTGCGATGACGGGGCATATGGTACTTTCAACACTACATGCCAATACAGCTTCTGTGGGTGTGCCTCGGTTGGTTGACATGGGGATTGAGCCTTTTTTACTTGCTTCGGCTCTAAATGCAATCATTGCTCAAAGACTGGTGCGGAGAATTTGTAATCGCTGCGTGGAAAGTCAAATCTATACTTTGAAAGAATTAGATGAAATGAACCCTTCTATTAAAATTGATACGATTATAGGGCGCTTAGCAAATATTTATGAAAAAAAATCAGAGAAAAAAGTTGATTTGAATAAGCGGATTGTTTTATACAAAGGAAAAGGATGCAGTGTGTGTAATAACACCGGCTACAAATGACGTTTGGGTGTTTATGAAGTCATGGAAGTAGACGATACAATTAAAAATTTGATTATGCGTAATGCGACGTCAAAAGAGATTGAAGAAAAAGCTAAGAGTGTTGGCATGACAACAATGATTGAAGATGGTTTTTATAAGGCACTTAATGGTTTAACTACTTTGGAGGAGTTGATTCGCGTGACAAAAGACTAGCCCGCTTTGCGAAATGAAAAATTGGAAATTATAAATTAAATATGAATCTTCAAGCTTTTCAAGAACTGGTTTCTAATACCTTTGCTCTAAATGAAGAGCAAAAAAAGTATTACCTTTCTAAAAGCGAAAATTACTCTGAGGAAACGATACAAAAAATGGCTAAGATTATAAAGAGCCAAGAGGAAGAAATAAAAAAAGTTGCAGAGGAGGAAATGTCGCAAAAAAAACAACAAGACTTACAAAAATCACATGCGAGAATGCATGAGCTGGAAAAACAAGAAGAAAGAGACAGAATTTCGGAAGAAAGTGAAGCAGAGCAATTAATTAATAATTTGACTTAATCAATTATGGCTGAAAATTGAATCGACCAATCACCAACTCCTGAAGATCTTGCAAAAGCTATGTTCAATGCAGCTATTCTAGAATGGCTAAAAAATCAAGATTGAAATGATAGTAAAATTACTCCTATTCAAGAAAAAACAAATCAGCAACTTAAAGCAGTAGAGGAATCCGAAGAAACACAAAGAAAAATAATTAGTGTTAGCGAATATCGTGAAAAAGTTGGTAGATTAGCCGCTTATTTAGCTGAAGAAGTGCCTGATTTTGGGAGCTACTTTGAAGTAAAACAAACAGAAATTGGCGCTTATATTGCCTGACCAAACGGAATGTTAATCTGAATTACTTCATGGTCGAAAGAGGTCGAAAATGGTCGAACTTTTTACAAAAGCAAACCTGACGAAACTGATTTCCTTAGTGCCGTCATTAATAATCAGGAAGAGAAATTTACAGACATTTCCACTTTGGCAGCACGCCTAGGAGAAATTGTTGAACAACAAGAGCAAGGCAAAAAAGTCCGCAAGGTAATTCAAACAGAAGTTGGAGAAAAACTAATCGCAAAAATCAATTCAGTTGATTCACTTGGGACAGATGCAAGAAATAAAATACTTTGAATTGTTGAAAAAGCAATTTTTGATAAAAACTGAAAGACATATCAGCAAGCGCTACACTCAATTAACCCAAATTATTGAGTTGATCAACAAGATGAACATCTGGATGCTTTAAGATGATTTGTTAATGAATTTAATAGATATGTTGATAAAGAGCTCAGTAATACCAATCAATTTGATTTTTCAGAAATTGAAAGAAGAGTCAGGTTAATACTCTGTGATTACTAATTATAAACCACTTATTAATAACTCAAGCAAGCCATGCAAAAATTTAGCTATGTAGCATACGACCAAGAAGGCAGTGTTCAAAAAGGCGTCTTAAAAGCCAAAGACGAAGCAATGGCTTCGGCAATTTTGATGCAACAATATAGCTATATTATTTCTTTAAAAAAGAAAGACTTCAAAAGTTTTATTGAATATTTGGACACAATCGGAACAGTCCCCACCAAAGATTTGGCAATGTTTACCAGGCATTTGGCTGTAATGTCAAACGCAGGTGTAACACTGGTTGAATCATTGACATTTTTAAAAGACAACACAAATTCAGGAAAATTAAGAGTTATTCTTTGAGAAGTAATCAACCAAATTAAAAATGGTGAACCGCTTTCCAAATGTTTCACAAAGTATCCTTCCGTCTTCTGAGAAACTTATATCAATATGATTCGTGTGGGCGAACAAAGTGGTACTCTGGGAAAAGGTCTAAATGATCTGGCTAATAAGCTGGAAAGCGATCAGGAACTGCGCTCTAAAGTAAAAGGAGCCATGATTTATCCTATTATTGTTTTTGTGGCTATGTTTGGTTTGGGAGCTGTTTTGGCCTTTTTCGTAATGCCTCGTATTATGAAAATGTTTGATGCGTTTAGCGTAGAGTTACCTCTTTCCACTCGGGTTATTTTAGCGATTACAAAATTTATTAATGCACATCCTATTGCTATTTTACTAGCCATCATTATCTTTTTTGTCGCCTTAAAAGTGATTTTATGACTAAAGGCTGTTAAGCCACATTTACACAAATTTATTATGAAAGCGCCTATTATTGGCAAAATTTCGCATAATCTCAATACGACACGAGTTTGTAGCACTATGTGAACACTTTTGGAAAGTGGCGTTACTATTACCAAATCATTAAAAATTACTGCAGATTCCATAGAAAATCTTGTGGTTAGGGACGAATTAAACAGAATTGTAAAAAAGATTGAAAATGGTGCAACTCTTTCGCAAGGATTTGCAAATAGTAGCAAAACCTTCACTCCGATGGTGCCGAAAATGATTAGTGTCGGAGAGAGAACGGGAGAATTAACCAAAATTCTCAATTATCTTAGTGACTATTATCGCAAGCAGGTTGATAACTCAATCAAAAATCTATCAACAGCTATGGAGCCAATGATTATGCTCCTGCTTGGTATTATGGTTGCTATAATTGTTGTTTCTGTGATTGGACCTATTTACCAATTAACAGGTTCTCTAAAAACTTAAAATGCCCAAAAAAGAAAAAAAAATCTTAGGTTTTTCCCTTATCGAGCTCTTATTGTCTGTTTGAATTCTGTTTCTTTTGTTTACAATGGTAAATTACGGTTTTCTCAAAAAGCAGCGCAGTATGGAATTTGAGATAACAAAAGATGAGCTTTACAATCAATTATACGAAGCGAGAGAACATTCACGCCATTTTCGTGATGGCAGTGTTTACGGAGTTCGTCTTGAAAATGATCGACACACTTGGTTTAAGGGAAATAGTTATTCCTCTACGGGAGTAATTGTTACTTCGGAATTGCCAAATTTTTTGGAAATTAACAGCATTTCGCTCAATGGTTGAGGTGAAGAAATTGTTTTTGAAAAAAATACCGGTAAAACAGCAAACTATGGTGAATTTAAAATTGTCGATGATAGTGGAAAATCCATGATTTTTGAGATTAATAGCCAAGGTTTAATTAAAACAAAAGAAAGTGAAACTTAAAAAAAAGAATATCAAAGGCAGCATTTTGATCGAAGTAATTATTGCAACAGCACTTTTTGCGGTTTTATCCGGAGCGATTCTTACAACGCTAATTCAAACCAGAGAAAGTCAGTATAACTCATATTTGTACAATCAGGCCTGACAACTTGCCAAAGAGGGAATGGAGGCAATCATTTCGATTAAAAGCGTAGATTCTGCAAATGGCTACAATGGCTTTAGTACCTTAACTCAAGGAACGCACTATCTGACAAAAGATACTGATGGGAACTGGCAACTGACAACTGTAACACCTGAAGTTATCAATGAGCAATTTTATAGAAGTATAATCATTGAAAATGTTTTGAGAGAAAACGGAGGGCTGGGAAATATTGATACAACCGGGACATGAAGCGGAGAAAATGCTTTGCCTTCCGGCGAAGTCACCAAAAAAGTTACGGTACACGTTGAATGGACAAACTTATATCAGAATACTTGACAAATAGACCTGACAACATATTTAATAAACTGGGGTAACCCCTTAATCTTCTCTAATTAAAACAAAAATGAAAAAAACAAAACAAATCAAAGGTTTTTCTATTATTGAAGCCATTCTCTACATGGCAATTTTGGGAATAATTTTAACAGTTGTGACCAATTTTAGCCTAGACTCGCTGCAAGAGAAGGGCTCACAAAAAACTAAACAAATCGTTAAACAAGACGCCGCCTTTGTGATTGATAAAATTACTTATGAAATTGAAAATGCAGAAAAAATTAATCAATTTGAATCTGTTTTCGGTAATGCAACTGACAAGGGTAAAATTGTTTTAAACAAAAAAGATGGCACAGTCGTTACATTGAGCCTGAGCGGAGGCATCGTTTATCATCAAGAAGGGACAAATACCCCCATTGCTATTTCCAGTCCGGAAACAGAAGTCACAAAACTTAATTTTTTAGCTAATACAAGCGGAACAAATATTCCTAAGAATGTTCAAGTTAAAATAAGCGCAAAATCAAAAAGCGCGGGATCGGGAGAAAGCCTGATCACACCTTATGAAGAAGAATTCCAAACAAGTGTTGTTTCAAAAAGTGCGGACAGTGATGGAGATGGTTGTCTTGATACGGTTGATCAATTTCCGCTAGATGAGGAGTGTTGTTTTGATACGGATAACGATGGTTGGTGTGATAAAAAGGATAACTGCCCCCTTGTCAATAACACAGGGCAAGAAGACGATGATGGTGATGGCATTGGTTCTCATTGTGATGATGCTGTAGATACAACCAATGAAGATGAAGGAGGAACAGGAGGAGGCTCTTGTGTGGAAGGAAAAAAACTTGCAGTTTGGATTGACCGCAATAACAATGGACATATTGATATCGGAGACACAAAGAGAGGTAACATAACAGCATATACAGGAGAATTAACTGCAAAAGAAAATTACAACTATTTTAGTTATTCAGCCCATCCGATTGTTGGTCCGGAGCCGGATCCTTTCGAAAGTCAGGTTTTCTTTTATGAAGGCTCTGATGGATTATCTTTTAATTTTTTCCACAATATTGATAGTAACGATCAATCCCAGGGATCTGCTGATAATCAAGTTGATTGGTGGATTAAAACAAGCGGTAATATCTTGCTGGACAGTGTCATGCTGAGCGACGATCGTAGAGAGTTAACCGAATATTTTGTAGATACGACAAATCAGGTGAAATCTTATCGAGGTGCTTTCCATTATTGGTATAACACCGATGGTGGTGTGATTGGACCATTTGAAGGTGAAGATTATGAAATTCAGGTACATGTTGACTCAACCGGAGACTTACAAAATGCAGCTTTTTATTCAGCAAACGGAGCGATTTTGCCTCTGGTGGAAGACAATGTCATCTCTTCTTTTATCATTAAATACGAAACTTACGAAGATTGTTCTGCCGCAGAAGACCCCGGGACAGGGACAGGTAGTACAACACCTCCTGATACAGGCACAGGTAGCACCCCTCCTACAGCCACGGGAGGTACTGTAGATTATTGCGCATTGGAAGCTAATAATGGCACTGGTGATAGTGAAAGTGAAACGATTGTCGGAGGAAT
>JANQMV010000020.1 GCA_028279865.1 Candidatus Altimarinota bacterium
ACTCGGAGAAGCCCAGATAATCGCATCAGCTGATCTAAAGGAATCATAAAGCGCAATCATATCATCATCCTTGATAGAGCAGGTCAAAGCTGTTTTACATAATCCGCAAGCAATGCACGATTTAATTTTACGCTCAGCTAAGGAAATTTTCTCTGTTTTAAATCCATATTTCTGAAAAGTTTCAAAAGCTAAATCAACCATTGCATTTGTGTTCCCTTTAGAGTGAGGTGAACCGACGATTGCGAGAATTCTCTTCATATTTTTTGTCTCATTAGGAAGCTTAGACAGTCTACTATGTGCTTAATTTTGAGGCAAATAAATTTTGTAAACTTATTTTTAAGATGTTTTAAAAAGAAAAACATTGAAAAAAAAGCAAAAGTAGCGTATAATGCAACGAAAAAAATGTATTATTTTTGATCCGGTGAATCCAAAAAAAGAAACCCCTAAAATTTACCCGCAAGTCACATTAGAGCGATGCTTTGAGACATTAATCGGGGCGGCAAAATTAGGCATATATCCACATAAACAAGATGTTTATGAGTTTGCGAACTGTTTAAATTTACAAATTAAAGAAATTGATAATCATCGTAAAAATCCACTTAAAACACTTCAGCAAAACCCAAAAAAACCATCTTTTTTGGCAAGAAATTTCTTTGGAATCTCTACAACTTCAGATCAAAAAATTTTAGAAAAAAACAAAAAAAGTACAGCTGCAGCAATGCAAAGCTTAAAAAAAATTATAGAAAGCAAAAGCCTGAAACTAAATGCAGACTCTGAAAAGATTCTCTTTGAAGCTTGGGGGTACCAGGTTCGCAGAAGAAAACCCAGCCAGGATTTCCTGGACAAAAGACAAGGTTCTCTAATGCAAACTGCAAATAAAGCATTTGATGATGATGGAACTGAAGTACGGCTTTCTGAAGAAGAACGCCAAAGTTTAACGGAAAAAATTGAGAAAATTATTGCCGATTGTCTTGATCCCCAGATTCAATGGAAACCCTTGAAAGATGTTTTTCAGCAACAAGGAATTAGTCTAAAAGATAAAAATGCAGGAAATATCATTAAAGAATTACTTAAAAGAGATTTGCAAAACTTTGATCCGCAAAAAATTGTTGTCAAAGAAATTAAGCAAGAATTAGTACCTATTACTCTGAAAGTCATGATGCTCCGAGAATTCCCCGGCAGGATCGGAGGAGGAGACTTTGCCTTGTTGGGAGACTTGGAGCTTAGAAAAGAAATAGCTCAAACGCTCTTAAGTGTTGCCAACCAATATAACGAGCTGACTTGGCTTATTGAAAAAAATCATTCTAAAAATGAAGAAAAAAATCATCCGTGTTTTGAATATCTTTTTGATGCAATTAAAGCAATTGATTGGACCAGAGAAGATTTTGACAATTATTGTTTTGATTTCAATTTCTCAAGTAATGAGCAAGCCAGAGGAATAAAAAAAATCCTACAAATAATTATTGAAGAAACAGAAAGTTTGAGAGCATTTAGCACGAAAGAAGTGCGTGAAAAAGTGGATAATTTGACTTAGACCGGATCAACATGCACAAAAACCTGCTTGATAAGCTCTTGTTTTAAGAGTGCGTTTTTTACTTCTTTTCCAATATCATGAGATCTGCGTGTACAGAGCCTTTTGTTTACCTCTACGTGAATTTCAATATGAATGTACGTTCCCACATAGTGCGCCAAAAGATCATGTACATTTTCTACTCCTTCCACTTCTAGTGCCGCTTTTTTACATTGATAGATCAAGGTTTGGTCAGGCGCTCTGCCCATGAGATAGTCAATATTCTTTGCCCCCACTTCATAAGCACTATAACCAATCCACAAACCAATCAAAATCGCGGCGAAACTATCTAAGAAATGATAGTTGAAATAAATCCCCAAGACACCAAGTAGGGCAACAGATGAAGCCCAAACATCATTGATAGAGTCTTTTACCGTCGCATCCAAAGCGCAACTTTTTGTTTGGCGAGCAGCCTTTTTTAAATAGAAATACATGCCTGTTTTTACAAGAATTGAAAGCAACAAAACCCCAACGGCAAGATGCGAAAAAAGTACTTCCTGATCGACAAAAAAGCGGATAGCACCTTCTTTCATCACTTCAAAAGCGGCAATCGCCATAAATACCGAAACCACAAAAGCAGCAATCGGTTCGGCTCGATAGTGTCCAAAAGGATGGTTTTCATCTGCTTCCTTATGTGAGATTTTGACCGACCAACTAATCGCCAAAGAAGCAATAATATCCGTAAAAGAATTCACTGCATCGGAGATAACCGCCAGACTGTTGGTCATCACGCCAATTATAATCTTGCAGACAAAAAGAAAAATATTTCCGGTCAGCGCAACAACAGAAGCAAAAAAGGCTTTATTTTTTTGCATTTTATTCAGAATCAATCAATCAAATCCTAGATTATAAATCCCAAAAAAGCAAAAAACATAAAACTATTTCGCCTTCAATTCATACGAACCGTCCCAGTCTTCTGCGGGCGGTTTTGTTTTAAAAATTTGACAACGTGCTACATATAAATTTGCAGGACCATCTTCCGGATTAATTTCCAAAACCTTGTTAAAATGCGTCAATGCATAATCCCATTTACGCTGATAATAGGCTTCTATTCCCGCTTTATAATGCGGTAAAAGCTGTTTCATTTTTTCATCCAAATGCCCCTTACGAGCGAGTAATTCATAAACTCTTACCGATTTATTTTTTCCCTTAACTTTGAGTAAATCCAGTTCTCTAAATTCGTAATGCTCCTCAGTCTCTGAATATGTTGTTTCCGAAACCATCAAATAAGTCCCATAATGCTTATTCGCACCTTCCAAGCGTGAACTTAGATTTACCGCATCTCCCATAATCGTATAGTCAAAACGCTCTCGTGAACCGACATTACCTGCAATCATCTCTCCGGTATTGATCCCCATACGCACTTTAATATCGGGTTTACCTTCTTTTTTCCATTTTAAACGCAATACCTCCAAATGCTGCTGCATTTTCAAAGCTGTACGACAAGCAAGCCTTGCATGATCAGGTTGCAGAGCAGGTGCGTTCCAAAAAGCCATAATTGCGTCACCTTCATATTTATCAAGCGTCCCTCCATATTTAAATAAAATCTTCGTCATCGCTGAGAAATACTCATTTAAAAGCGCAACCAAAGTCTCCGGATTAATGCTTTCAGAAATAGAGGTAAAGCCTTGAATATCTGAAAAAAACGCAGTCATAAACCTTTTTTCACCTCCCAGATTTAACATTTCGGGGTGCTTTTTGATTTCTGCAACAATATCCTTGGAAACATACATGGAAAATGCTTTTTCAATCTTCTGGCGATCTTTTTCAACCGTCGCATAACGATAAACAAAAATAGTGACGTAAGAAATCAGCACACCCAAAATAATATAAAAAATATTTACAATCCTTCCCAGCAGAGGAGCCAGCTCCGCCCAAATGAAAATAATCAGCAGCACAACTCCCAGAAAAACCAATGTTGTAACAAGCGGTCGAAAAAGGTAAAAAAGGTAGCAAGCAAAAAAGACCGCCAGAGCAATCGCAACAAATTCCTGCAAGCTGCTTTGTGGAATCAAGAATTTCGTATCCAGAATAGTTTGAATAAAGTTGGCGTGTATTTCAACCCCGGGCATTGGTTTACCTGCGGAAACCGGTACGTTTTTTTCATCATACAGAGAGCTGGCATCTTCCCCGACAAGGATAATTTTGTCTTTGATTGATTCGGGGGCAACTTCTCCACGAATAACGTCAATGAAAGAAATATAGGTATAAGAATTTG
>JANQMV010000049.1 GCA_028279865.1 Candidatus Altimarinota bacterium
TAATCCGACTCACTCATTATTTTAAAACTCACCACTCCTTCCCAATCCTTGAGGTTCAATGCACCTGTTAATAATTTTTTAATTTTAGTTGATGTTTCCTGACGAATCAAATTAAAACAAACTGCTTGGTAACCGATTGCGTTTAGTGTCTCCGAGCCTTCTCCTGCATAATAATCTGTGGAATTAAACATCGAAAAACCCTCAAATTTAAATAAGTTTAGTACTTGGTCAGATAAACCAAATTCTTTCAATTTTGATTTTTTCCTCCATTGATGCAGCTTGTCTGCATGCTCATCTTTAACTTTAACAATAACCCTGCCGGTGATAACTTGCCTGAAAATCTCTGCAAAAATCGGATCATTCACCATATCTTTAGAAAAAAAGTAATGCCCCACAGAATCACTATCTCTGAGATGTTTCTTTACCTCACCATCCTTTTCTTTTTTGAGATAAAGCATGAGCATCATTTCATGAACTCTCCAGTTATTTAGCTCTTTGTACTCTATCTGGTAATTATTTTCACCAAAAATAGAATCTAAATTTTTTCTAATCAACTCTTTATTCTGCTCATAAGCTTCTTGATCAATCTTCTTTTTTTCTTTTAATTTTGATTTAAAAGTATCTCTTACATATTCACCTCTTTGTTCTAGGTAATGGTTAAAAAATGCCTCCAGAAAAGTTTTGGCATGATAACGTAAGCCCGTCGCCATCAGTGCATCTGCAAAATGGTAAAGCTCCAGCAATTTTTCAGGCTTCATTTCTCCCGGAGTTTCTAGATTGTGTAATTTTTCCGCAAAAGAAACCGATAAGTTCATTAAGTGCTTCGCAGCGATTATTTTAATTACATAATCATTCCGTCCTAAATCCTCGCTGCTTAAAGTAATCTTCTCACCTTTTCCTATTTTTACGACAGCATCTTTTTCATAAATATGTCGAGAAACTTTTAACCTTTTTGAAAAATTAGTAAAAAATTCCGCCAATGTCTCTGCTACATTAGAACCAAAATTTTCCTTTACAAAACGATATAAGTCTTTCAAAAATTCTTCCTGCTTTGCTGCAACTCCGCCTCTTTCACACTGCTCCTCAGATTTGTAGTGAATAATTCTTTGGCCTAAGACATCGAGAACATCTTCAAGCACATCATGCAAAATCGCTAAAACAAGATTTTTTGTCTCCTTTTTAATGTTCTTTATTTGGATATTTACTGCTGTTTTTGCTTGATAAAAAAGTTCAATCTCATTTTTGGCGCTTGTTTCAAGGTGGCTAAGAAAACTTTCTCCCGTCCTTCTTTTCAAATTATCAACAGCTAAAGCGGCAAGCAAAAAAGTACATTTGATTATCGGCAAAAAAGTTTTGTCTTTTTCTAATCCGTATTTTTCAAATAATGCTGCAATTTCTTCAACCTCTTGATAACACCTAGAAAGAGTTTGTGCAAAGTTAAAATCAGGACTAAGTATAGGAATCCAATCTTTAAGAAACTCTTCTGATTCTGGATCAAGTTCGCCAAAAATAGAAATCATTAAATTTTCTTCTATATCACTTACATTTGCTGTTGACGGAGATCTTTCCATACAAAAAACTTTTCCAAAGATAAGGTAGTAAAATTTACAATTTTAAGCTATTTTTGTCAAGTTTATATTATTTTTTAGCGAAACAATCTAGTTAACTAAAAGCAAAATTTAGTGTATAAAATTGAGTACTGATTTTGTCTTTTAATTCATAAATTTATGAACGTAGAAAAAAAGTACCAAAGCTACAAATGCAATATCTGCGGAAATGTCGTAGAAGTACAGGAAGTCGGAGGAGGAGAGCTTATTTGTTGTGCAGAACCGATGGAATTAACCACCAAAGAACTAACTCCGGTAAACTTAATGAAAGCTTTTGCAGGAGAATCTCAAGCAAGAAACAAGTATGAATTTTGGGCAAAAGTTGCCAAAAAAGAAGGTTATGAAAAAATCTCAGAATTATTCCAAGAAACCGCCAACAACGAACAAGAACACGCCAAACAAGAATTCAAGGCTTTCAATGAATTAATGGGAAAAAACAAACTTGAAAACACAGCAACAAATCTGGAAATGGCAGCCGCAGGAGAGCATTTTGAAAATCAAGTCATGTACCCCGAATTTGCAGAAATCGCCGATGCAGAAGGTTACGGAGAAATTGCCGAACTGTTTCGCAAAATCAGCAAAATCGAAGAACACCACGAAGCACGCTACAAAAAACTAAAAGCACTGATTGAAGGAGAAAAGGTTTTTGTAGCCGAAGAAGAAATTGCTTGGATCTGCCGTAAATGTGGACACATTCACACAAGCAAGACCGCACCGGAAAAATGCCCCGTCTGCAAACATCCTACAGGGTATTTTGAAAAAGTTTGTGAAAAATTCTAGTTTTTTTCAATTATTCCTCCCTTTTTAAGTGAGTTTGGGAGGGTTAATATTAGTAAAACAGGAAAAAAATATCATGGATACTTAATTACCTTTAACCCTCTCAGCCTGCTTGTCGGCAGACAGGTCTCCCTTAAAAGGAGAAAAGTAAAAGGATTCTATCTTTTTTAATCTTTACACTTTAAACTTATCTACTATGACTGAACGTAATCAAATTTATAAATGTGAACACTGCGGCATTATTACTTCTGTCATTCAAGCTGGAGGAGGAGCACTAGTCTGCTGTGGAACGGAAATGCAACTAATGGAAGCAAAAGCAACCGCACAAGAAGGTAAAGAGAAACATGTACCTGTAATTGAAATTGATGGAAGTACTGTGAGTGTAAGCGTGGGTTCTGTTCCACATCCAATGGAAGAAGCACACTTCATCTCTCTAATTCAGTTAATGCAAAATGGAAAAGTCATCATGGGCAAAACTCTCTCTCCGGGAGAAGAACCAAAAGCAGTCTTTTATAATATCGAAAACACCGAAAATCTTTCTGCGAGAGAATTATGTAACCTTCATGGACTTTGGGAGAGTTAGAAAATTCTTTAATTCTAAAAAAAAGCCTGAATAGTATTCCCTTTGTCATCCCGGAATTTTATCTTTGGTGTTAAAAAGATAATAACTAAAATATCCGGGATCTAGTTATTCTTTGGAAAAATTGAAAAATAGTCATACAAGATTCCTGCCTTCGCAGGAATGACAAAAAAATTTATTTTTTACTATGCAAATCGCCATCATCTCCGACTCCCATGGAAGCCTAGACAGGCTTACACAGGTCTTTGACAATCTACAAAACGCAGGGATAAAACATGTCATCCACGCCGGAGACGGAATTAATTATGGAATCGAAGATATTTTTAAAGAACATCCTGAAATTCAGGTTTATTACGCCTTAGGCAACTGTGATGTAAATCGTGAATTAATTGATAAAATGACAAAACTATCTAACTTAATGATAGATAATGTTGTACTGGCGGAAATTAACGGAGTTAAAATAGGAGCTTCACATGTCGAAGGAATTGCGGAAAATGTTTTAAAAAATGAAAATGTGCAAGTCTTTTGTCACGGGCATACGCACAGACCAAAAGTTTCAGAAAAAAATCACAAGCTTGTCCTAAACCCGGGAGCACTTATGGAAGATGGTAAATATTTTTTGCTCAATTTGGAGACTTTGGATGTAGAACAAAAGCGATTTGATGAAAAGTTTTAAATTTAGGCATTATTTCTGAAAGCATAACATCTGTGTTACCTTTATTTGTCATATTTTTGCAAAGCAATAGCTCCAAATGGATTTAGAATCTGATCCATCTCAAGCCCTGTCACCTGAGATGTAGGATCAGGCTCTATCCAACCATCGGGAAAAACTAAAGGACTTACTCCAGAGTTTTTAGGAACAGCAGCCACTGGATTTAAGATTACATCAATTTCATTAAAAGGCTTTCCTTGTTCTAGGATCACTGGTGGTCTCCAAGATCTAAAATCAATATGTCTTCCAAGTGCATTTGTATAATCAAGAGACAAAGGTGTTGATTTTGGACCAATCGCAATTGCTGCACAGTCAGGCAATGCGACACCATCAACAATAACTTTAATACTACCATTAATGCCAGAACTCTGAAGCTTAATCAGATCTTCAGAAATAAGTTCTTTAGCGATCGAAACAGCTTCATCGACGAATTTTTTCAACTCCTCAAATTCCACGCCGTCCCGAATTAATTTTTGTAATCTATCATAAAGTTTTTGCAAATTTTCATTTTCTGTTCTGAAAACTTTCTCTTCCTTTAAAGCACCCATCATCACATCTATTTTTTGAATATTATAAATATCTTCATCAGCAAGCATCAAAGACACATCTGAAACTTCAGAAATCAAATCATCTAATAAATGTTTTTTTGAAAAGTCAGTTTCTTTTAATTCAGAAGGCATAAATTTATGAATTAAAAAACTGTTTTTGGCGACATACAACAATAACATTTTTTTACTTCATTGTAAATACATAAAAAAACTTAAAACTATCTGCCAAGATTAATTTGCCCTTAGTTCAATAAAAACTTAAAATCAATTTACAAACTTTCGACCTTAAGCTTTACATTTTTAACATTTTTTCTCATGCAAACCTACGGAATCCTCGCCCATCCAGTCGAACACTCACAATCCCCCACCATCCACAACGCCGGCTTTCAGGCGCTCGGTATTGATGCTGAGTACGTGAAATTTGACATCAAAGCAAATGAGCTTAAGGCTTTTATGCGAAAAATACGTGATGAAAAAATCACAGGACTCTCTGTCTCTATGCCACATAAAATAAACATCATTCAACACCTCGACAAGATCACACCAGCCGCTCAAGAAATGCAAGCAGTCAACTGTGTTTATTGGGAAAATGAAAAACTTTGCGGAACAAATACGGATTACTACGGAGCGATACGAGCACTTGTGGAAAAAACAGACTTAAACAATAAAAAAATTGTCATCTTCGGCGCAGGAGGAGCCGCACACGCCATTGCCTACGGGTTAAAAGAAAAAAAAGTTACAATGACAATTCTTGATCGCACCATGCAAAAGTCCCAAACACTTGCCTGCCAATACAAAACCGAATACGGCATAGCTTCCGCTCATCCCGTTGATAAATATGATATTATTATAAACACAACTCCCTTGGGAATGTATCCGGATACAGATAGTACCATACTCAAAGCCAAAGATTTAAAGCCCAACCAAATTGTTTATGATATTGTTTACAACCCATTGAACACAAAACTTATACAAGAAGCCCGAAAAGCCGGCTGTAAAGTCATCACAGGAGAAAGAATGTTTTTATACCAAGGAGTGAAACAGTTCGAAATCTGGACAGACGAAATAGCTCCTCTCGAAGCTATGGAAAACGCCTTAATGCAAGAACTGACCTAAAAAACTCCTTACTTACTCAAAATTCTAAAAATAATTTCTGACATCTCGCCACGAGTGATGTTTTTCGCATTACGAAAAGAACTCAAATACAAGTTGTTTTGCTCTGCATATTCCGTAAAAGGAACAAACCATTCCTCCCCCGCTCTTGCCTCTCTTGTCCAGATTTTAAAAGCATTGAGCGTTATCTTAAAAGCCTCAACCACATTGATTTCCCGCTCCGGCTTAAAAGTATTATCCGCATAGCCGCTAATCACACCATTCTCCTTCGCCGCACAAACGTATTTGGCAAACCACTGTGTAGCAACATCATCAAAACAGTCCTTCCCTTCCAGTGTAAAATCAGCAGCCTCCATCACAATCTTGATAAACTCGGCACGATTAATCGTATTAAAAGGTTTAAAAGAATTATCCGCATAACCATCAACAATTTCCTCATTTCTTAAGTATTCAATCGCCTCTCTGTATTTTGAATATTTTATATCCGTAAATTCGGTTTCGTTTACTGGCTCCGGCTCGGAATCTGCCTCTATCTCAAGATAGTTATCCTCCTCGGAATAATTTTCCAATAAATCTTCTATCGTCTCTTCCGCATCCAGAACACCATTTCTCGCATTCGAAACAATATAGTGAGACAAGGCCGCATTAGAAATCTCAGGATACGCAGAAAGTATAAGTGCAGCCAATCCTGTTACCATTGGAGCGGAAAAAGAAGTTCCTTCAGCTGCCGTAGTATAAAAATCCTCTGCAGCAGATTTTGGTGCTATTGTGCTTGCGATTTCTTCACCCGGAGCATAGACATCCACACAATCTCCATAATTTGACCACTCGGCTTTTTCAGTACCATCCCTTTTACTCGCCCCCACTCCGATAATCACCCCTTTCTGCTTGCCATCATTACACACCGGAGATTGTGGAATTTTTGATAAATCATAGCCAACTTCTCCGTTTGGGTCTCCATTTCCTGCAGACACAACTACAAGTACATTATGGTCATCAGCATACTCGATAGCTTCATCATAATCGCTCGAAAAACCCGTCGTAAGCTTATTACCCAAACTTATATTAATCACTCTTGCCCCATTATCGACCGCATAATAAATCGCCTCCAAAATATCTTTTGTCTTACATTGATTCGCACTACAGACAATCAAAGGCATCATTTTAACCTTCTCCGCAATACCCGCAACACCAATCTGATTGTCCCGAATTGCACCAATAATACCTGCAACCATTGTACCGTGCGAACCAAGTTGCGTGACTTCGTTTGTTTCTTTCACAAAATTATAGCCCAAAAAATCGTCCACATAGCCATTTGCGTCATCATCAATTCCATTTCCGATAATTTCTCCGGGGTTTGACCAAAGCTTTCCCTGCAAGTCTTCGTGATTTTGATAAATTCCATCATCAATAATCGCCACAACGACATCCTCCTTAGGTTTGATTAATTCCCAAGCCTCAGGTATTGCAATAATTTTGAGATAATTTTGATAATATGAATACTCATCGTCAGTAATAGGCTGAAGCACATCAAAACGATGAGAAACAGAAAGTCCATCATTGGGATAAACAAAAACCTCTTCCGCATCTTCAACATCCGGAATTTCAACGCTAATCAAACTTGCGCCCCATTCAATAATTTTACCTCCTCGGCTGGAAAACTCATTACCAAAATTCACACTACCTCCATCCTCACCAAATCCACTTCCAAGAATTTGTAAAATCGCTCCCGCAGGCAGACCTGTAACCACCTGATTATCCTGAGCTAATGCTTTAATAACCGGTTGAATTTTATAAGGGAATTCAGTTATATAGTAAAAATTATCATCATAAACCTTTATCACTCCTCCTGCCTTAATATTGTAAGGAATTGTAATTTTAATTATTTTATCGCTCCACGAAAGTATTCCCGAACTATTTGAATCAAAACAATGCTCCGTATCATTAAAACAAATCACTCCTCGGGAAGCACCAAAACCTTCACCAACCAAACTCGCCACATCATCCTGCTTAATACCTTCGAGAGACTCATTTGAAGCAGCAACTTTTAAGCTAAATAAGCAAGCAGCGAGAAGGAAAACAAAAGCAAATTTATTCTTCATATTTTTATTTTATTAAATTTAGCAATAAATAATTTACCCTTACTCCACCGGCAAAGCAATGACTTAAATTAAATTTTCTTAGAGTTAACATAAATCTCTCCATTAAGCACTTTAATACTTTCTATGCGCTCACCTGTTTCTTTTCTCCAAAGCTCTTCAGCCCCTCCCTCTGTACGAGCAATTGCAACAACTGATTGAAAGTCCGGAGTAGGAAGAATCAAAACAAATCGACTTTCGGAATGGTCTTCCAAAACTGCGAATAAATTTAAATTTCTTGAACCGATCACATGTGTTGTATAACCAGAAAGACCTGCAACTTTAGTGATTTTCTCATCACGCATTTGATAAAATTCAACCTCTTGATCAATATGCGGTCTTTTGACAAGAGCCAGTTCAGGCTCTGCATTTGGTCCAAAGGGAGCTACAGCGAGAACATGCATCCATCCGCTTGATAAAGTATCTGACTCTGCCAGTTTTGTACCATCTTGAGCATAAACCGCAACTTGCGCCCCTGCTCCATTTCCACTTAGAGTAGCGATAATTTCCTGCACACCATCTCCGTTTAAATCTCCCAAAGTAGGAAAGAGACCCTCAAAAACTTGCGGTGAAAAATCAATTTTTCGCACATTCTCACCCTCAATGATCGCTAGACTTTCCGCCTCAATGGAATCCCCCAAAACAGCATGTTTGTATTTATCTGTGGGATCAGTCAGAAGAAATTTTTTATTTCCCTCAAAAACAGCCACAGCATCAGGTAAAGGCTGAAGATTCTTTTCTGCAAATACGGCTGAATCTGAACGCTCTTCAGTCAAAACTTTGTTATGGTTAATTTTCGGTTCTTCCAAGGTAGTCTGACATCCGGCAAAAAAAACACTAATTCCCATGATTAAGAAAATTTCTTTCATAAACTAAATTTAAAACTTCTTAAAATATAGCATAGTTTCAAAATTTAACTAAGTTTGAGGAAAATCACAGCATGCAGAAAGTAAAAAGTTTATATTCTAACTTAAAAAAAACGGGAAAAGAAAAAATTGTCTGCCCAAACGGATGCCCTGTTGATCAAATTTCCAAAGAAGGAGACAAATGCTTCTGTGGAGAAACTATTGAAAAGACTTGCCCGGTCTGCAATAGAGCCTACTCAAACTGTGATTGTGAATCTTGTTAAAAAAGCGTGATTAAAACACCAAGGCAATCTTTGAGAAACTCAAAAAAATTGATTTAAAAAAGAAAACACGTAAATTATTTAG
This sequence comes from Candidatus Altimarinota bacterium, assembly GCA_028279865.1. Lineage (GTDB taxonomy): Bacteria > Patescibacteriota > Gracilibacteria > JANQMV01 > JANQMV01 > JANQMV01. The sequence goes on from JANQMV010000049.1 coordinate 8,687, forward strand.
GTGTAGACGAGCCTTTTATTTTTTAACTTTATTCTATGCCTAAAAAAGAAATTTTAAGCAAACTTCAAAAGATTTCTTCAAAAAAACTCCCTATTTTTAGCCTTTTTCTCAAGATTGATCGCAAAGATCAGCCTTTTAACAAAGTTAAAATTACACTAAAAAATCTTCTAAAATCACGTGAAGGACAATTTGAATCCCGTGATCAAAAAAATTATTTTAAAGCAATCAGCCAAAAATTAACCGAATATATCCAGCAGCATATTCCGCAAACACGCTATCACGGCATTGCTATTTTTGCGGGAGGAGATGATGATATTTTTGAAGTCATTGAATTAAATTTAATTCCCAAAACAGTTCAGGATATTTTGGTTTTGGAAAGGGAACCTTTTTTGGATGTATTTAATTTCTATGATAAGAAATACAAAAAGTTCGCTCTCACCGTAACAAATGAAAGACAAACAAAACTATTTTTGGTGCAGGGTAACAATATTTTAAAAATCAGTGAATACACCCTGACTATCGAAAGAAAAACCGACCGAGAAGGAGTCTTTCGCTCAGGTAAAGGTTCTTCAGGAGGCGGAACTTCTGAAAACCTGGATGAAAAAGAAATGGATTTGCGCAGGCATTTCAAACAAATCAGTCACGAACTGTCCAAAATTTATCAAACAGAAAACATCAATGCCCTCATTATCGCAGCCACCAAAAAAACCTTACCGATCTTGGAAAAAGAAATTAGCAAACCTCTGACAAAAATCCTTACCGCAAAATGGGCAAATGACTTTACCAAACTGGATGAAGTCTCTCTACTCAATAAAGTAAAAGACTTCGAAAAAAATATGTAATCCTGCAGATAAACATAATTTCTAAAAATAGTCCTTTTGTAAAAAGGGCTATTTTAATTGAAAACTAAAAACCAGACTACTTTTTTTTCTGCAAGTTTTTTTTCTTTTTATTAGAATTTTTCTTGCGTTTACCTTGCAGGCGTTTTGCCGTTTTCGGCTGTATTGTGTTTGTTTTTTGGTCTGCTTTCTTTTTTCTGCTTAAATTTACTTTAGGCTTCTGTTTGATTTTTTTCCTTTTTTTTGCTCGTTTTTTCTGCGGAAGAATTTGCGGAAGAATTTTTTGTTGTTCAGATTTTTTTGTGGTTTTTTCATTTTTAATTTCCGCCTCTTCTTCCAAAATCTCGGGGCACTCATTAAAAATACGATGATTACAGCTGTTTTTGCACGTCATAGGATCTACGTATTCCATTGCCATTTTCACGGCTGTTTTTGTGCGTGAAGCATAGTGTTTTTCATCAATCAAGCTCTCAATTCCGGCTCTTTTGACTGTGTTATAAACTTTTCTTTGCATACGGGAAAAAATCACATTTCCTCCTTTTTTCTCAATATTCTCCAGAATTTCTTGTAAAATCGTGATACTTGTTAAATCAATATAATCAACATTTTTCATCCGTAGGATCAAAACTCTCACTTCATCATTTAAGATTTTATCTAACTTTAAGGCAAAATTTGAAGCCGCAGCAAAAAAGAGCGGATGGCTTAATTCCAGTAAAATAATTTGCCTACAAAGTTCAACATCATGCCCGGATTCATCTTCTTTCTTCTGATTTTCATGTAAATTAATCAATTTCAAATCAGATTCACTAATTTGTTTTACAATCAATAAAATCGCCATGATCACACCAACCTCAATCGCCGTAATCAAATCAACCAACAAGGTAGATAAAAATGTTACCAAAAAAATTAAAGCATCCGAGCGTTTGGTGCGTAAGATCAGTCTAATGTGTTTGAGTTCAATCATTTGTACGGCAACTACAATCAAAATTCCCGCTAAAGCTGCAAATGGTATATAAGTGCCATATTTACCCAAAAAAAGAATTATCAACAAAATAACCAAGGCATGGAAGACTGAAGCAAAACGTGTTTTGGCATGCGTACGAATATTGGCTGCAGTTCGAGAAAAAGAACCTGTTGCCGGGATTCCCTTGAAAAAAGAAATCGTAAAATTGGCAAGCCCCTGACCAAAAAGTTCAAAATTACTGTTAAATTTTTTCTTCGTGAGCTTTTCCGCAATGGCGGCAGTTGAGATTGACTCCACCGAGGCAAGTAGTGCCAAAGCTCCCGCAGGAGCAAGCAGCTCTTGAATTAATTCCCAATTAAAAGCCTTCAAGTTTGGTAAAGGTAAAGCAGCATTAAAAGAACCAATTGTCTCTATTTCCAATTCGAATAAATAGGTGAAAAAAGAGCAAATCACAATCGCAATCAAAGCCGCAGGAATATTTTTATTAATCTTTTTTAAAACAGCAATCATCAAAATCGTCGTCAGACCGATCGTCACAGCCACCAAGTCAATATAATCAATTTGTAAATAAATATTTTCGATTATCTCAAAAAATCCATGTGCGGCACTACCTTCCAATCCGAGTAATTTGCCCAGCTGACTTACGAAAATAATTACAGCCACACCGGCACTAAATCCTGCCAAAACAGGATAAGGTACAAAATTCACCAATCCTCCCAGCTGGAAAACAGCAAACAAAATCTGATAAATTCCCATGATCAAGGCCAATGTCATCGCGCTAGCTTCTCCATGTACAGCCACAATTCCGGCTAAGACCAATGCCATCGCCGAGGTCGGTCCTGTTACGTTATGTTCTGATCCGCCAAAGACAGCCGCCATTATTCCCGTAATGATCGCTGTGTAAATTCCCCAAACAGGATCAACCCCCGATAAGATTGCAAAGGCAATCGCTTGGGGAAAAGCAATGATTCCCACCGTCAAACCGGCTAATAAATCAACCCGTAGGTATTTTAATTTATATCGACGAATAGTCTGAACTAGCGGAACTTTGTTTATAAAACTAAGATTCATGCTTTTTAAACTTTCAATATTTGCCTCTATCCTAACTTTTTTTGTGGAGTATCGTCAAAGGTTTTTAATACTTTCAATATTCAATAATATAAGCGAACAAGAAACGAATTATGATTAGAGTGTTGAATCTTTAATCAATCATTCCTTGCTCGTATGAAACATTTTGCACTAACAGAGAGAAAAATTCTTTCAGAACTTCTTGAAGAAAAGAAAACCTATCGTAAAACAGCAAAAGTAATAGGTAAAGCAATCAGCTCTTATGCGGCAACTGTCTTGTAGACAGTTGCTTTCTTTTAATTGTATTTAAGTAAACCTCCATATCAAGGCTGTCCAGAAAGTCAGCTTTTTGATTTTAGTATAATGTTTTGTCAATTTAAAAGTTAATAAATCGCATAAGATAAAACTTTCCCTTTTATTGTCTTTCTCGCTTGTCGAGAATCTGAAACCATTAGCTTTACTTTAACTGAATTAAAACTGTTAGGTTCAAGATTCCGGACATTTATCCGCCAAGGTGAAAGCCAGAAAGACGGATTATTGCTTTATTTTAAGATATTTCTCAACTTAAAAATTAATAGAATGTCTTGCTAAAGGGTAAAAATGTAGGCTCTGGACAGCCTTGACCTCCACACCCTCAATTAAAGCTTCAAAAGAGCAAGCTCTTTTGTGCTATTCCTCCTCATCCTTCATCTCCCCTACCTGCTTAGCCAGCTTGAACGCATAATATAAAATCGCCAAACCAATCAATCCCAACAAACCATAAAACAAATACGGCGTCTGCTTAATCACAACCTGAGGATCGCAAGCATCCCCGATTCCATCTTTATCCTCATCCACCTGATCAGGATTAAAAACAAAAGGACAATTATCCACCAAATCAATGATCCCGTCACCATCAAAATCCTCACAAACATCTCCCACACCATTTTGATTTGTGTCTAACTGATCGGGATTAAAATGGTTCGGACAATTATCGTATTTCGCCAAAATCCCATCACCATCCTCATCCTCACACTCATTTCCAATTCCGTCGCCATCATCATCCCACTGGCTCGCATTCGCAATTTCCAAACAATTATCACAAGCATCACCCACACCATCGCCATCTCTATCCAGCTGATCAGGATTAGGAACATTTTTACAATTGTCTTCTATATCAATAATTCCATCCCCATCCGCATCTTCACAGAGATCACCGATACCGTTTTGGTTTGTGTCCGATTGATCGGGATTTTTAACCTGCGGACAATTATCACACAAATCCCCTACCCCATCACCATCACTATCCAACTGGTCAGGATTGGCAATATTTTTACAATTATCAACTTCCTGAGGAATTCCATCTCCATCATAGTCACCCGAGCAGGCATCCCCCACACCATCATTATTTGTATCAAGCTGATCATAATTTTTGACATCCACACAATTATCGAGAAGGTTGATCACCATATCACCATCATCATCATCACATTCATCACCAATTCCATTTCTATTTTTATCAGCCTGTTCGGGGTTTTTAATAAAAATACAGTTATCACTGGTCTGACCGATTCCATCAAAATCAAAATCAACATCATCTCGATCATGCATAAAAGTCGCTTCATCACAAACATCTCCCAATCCGTCCCCATCACTATCTTTTTGATCAGGATTAAAAACAAAAGGACAATTATCCAAAGAATTCAAAACACCATCTCCATCCAGATCGTTGTTATACTCAGGATTGTTTTCTCCCTCTCCCAAGAGCAAAGTTGCCACAGCGGAAGATTGACTTAAATCCGCATTCGTAATTTTTGCAAAAGCATTGAGATTACCATAAAACAAACGATAAGACTCCTCCGGATTATGGTCAAAAAGTAATTTTGACTGACCTTTTTCATAAAGACTGATTTCAGCAATCGACAAAACCTCCGGATACCAAAATGTCAGCTTTAGATAGCGCGTGTTTAAATCATCAAAAAACAGCTGCCTTTCAACCGAATCTCCGGACTTATTAATCCCTTGCACTACTTGATAATCCAGATTGTCAGGGCTTGCCTGCACTTCGACCCTCTCCCAATATTTTGCAAATTCCGTCAGCGTAAAATCAATAATTTTAACCTCCCTTTCTTCCCCCAAATCCAAAATAACAAATGATTTATAAGCCTCCCCAGCAGAATCCCAATCTTCAGCTTCAGGCTCAAAATAAGTTTCCCTGTCACCATCAAAAAGATTCTGTGCATTAAAACTTTTTTCCTCAAAATCAGGAATTGCAGCCGAAGAATCAATCGCTTTCACAAAAGGTGAAACCAAATTAAAATCACGATTGAGCAATTTGACTGGCTGTAGTTCAGCATTTGCATTCACTAAAGCTAAGTCAGCATAAGTTGAATTTTGATAAACCTCTTCATCCAGATCAACAGCAACAACTCCTTGGACTGAAGAATCCGAAACCTCCTTGAAATAAGCAAAATCAGACACCTCAAAAGCAGACGCTGACGTTAGCTGTATAACATTGAGTTGCAGACAAATTAACGCAAAAGTTAAGAAAGAAAAATAACACAGCTTTGTTTTCATTTTTGTTTTTAGTTAAAATTTTATGTTATGTAAATATTCCGCAATCAACGGTTTTTTTTCAGATTTGGTTCCTTCTCTAAAAAAATGCTAAAACTTCTAATCAAACGCCTCGGGAATCAAGTCCACCAGAATTTTAATTTCATTATGTAGCTTCTTGATCATTCCTTTTTTAGGCTTGAGAGTTCTTTTATTCGTGTACAAAGCCTGATTAAGCTCAATTTGAATCCCGGGAATTCCTTTCCGTTTATTACGAGAGCAATGATAACCAATCACATAGCGACCTTTAAAAGGATAGTTTACCTCAACAGAATAACCCAAAGCCTCAAAATAATGCTTAAAAAATGCCGTATGCGCTCTGGTACAAGTCGTATAATCTCTATTCCCCAGATTAATATCGGGACGATCTTTGCCCGCATCTATTTTGGTCGCACGCCCGCTCGGCCACATGGAATGACCATCAATCATAAAAATACACTTCTGCGCCAAATCATCTACTTTTTTGTGAAAAGGATCATGATAACGCTCAATGCGACAATCAATCTGCTTCACCGTGAGCGGTTTTTTGTAGACACGAGCTCCCTCGGAATTCACCGTCACCACAACACCTTCGGCACAGAGCCGCTGCTCCATCTCCAGCTCATCGGGAGCACGATTCATATCAGCAACCAGTCTGGAAAGTTTTGCCTTTACAAAATGCGCATTTTCAACACCAAAAATCTGATCCGTAAAAAGGTCGGTTTCCTTGAGAATCTCAAAATCCGAGAGAAGCATATTTTCTCTAATTTCCTTGGAAATAAAGCAAGAACAATGCGGTATTGTAATTAAAACTGGTTTTTTTCTGTGCATATCATTTTATCTAATATGTGGTTTAGCTCATTTTGATCATAGCGGATAAATCATTAATGATGATTTTTTAATCTTCATACACACTTGGCAAATATACCGGAGCGGGAATCAAATTATTATCACTCAAATTAAACTGTTTTGAGTGCAAATGTTCAAGTGAAAATTTTCCTTTATACAAACTTTTAATTTCTTCTGGATTTAACTCTGCAATCGCAAAAAAACCCTGAAGATAAATCTTGTCTTTCAAAAAAGCCCCGGCTTGTGAAGTATCACTCAAACCTCTCTTGACCCGCAAAGCCGTTCTCCACGCCTCCTCTTTACCGAATTTGATCTCTTCTCGAAGATACCGATAAAGCTTACAAAAAGAGTTCTTCTCTCCAAATAAAACCGCCTTATAGCGAAGCTGAAATCTCTTTAAAAAACTTTTGTCCTCCGGAAAGACCAGAGATTCATTATAAGCCGCCAGACCTTCGGCTGTTTTTTCATAGTCTTTCAAAGCGATCGCAGCCATTTGGAACAAATTTTTACCATTCAAATAGCTATAAAGGTGTGTCTCAATTTCATGAATCAACATCCTCTCCAGCTCTATCTGAGAAAGCTGTATTAAAGGATTAAGCTTAATTTCACGCGTAAAATAATTCACACTCAAAAGCGGCACCAAATCACAATCAACCACCACATTCCAATTGATTTTTTTTTCCTTTAAAAAAGCGTCAAAAATATCTTTCACTCTTTGTGCTTCGTATTTTTTTTCTTTTTGCAAACACTCCCCTTTGACAATCTTGCTTTCAGCTAAATGAAGAATTTCCTCATCAGGCAAGTCAGCCTTGGAATTATATTTAAGCTGATTCACTTGGATAAATTCGTCTAAATCCCCGCCGATTTGCTGTGCAAAATGACAATCTTGCAAAAATTTAATTTTTACCTCATTCAATAAAAAGCCCTGCCAGGTTGACTCATCAATTATCAAATTCTCAAGCCGAGCCTCAACCTCAGCAAGTTCACTCAAATCAAGTTCATATTCAAACTGCGGATTATAATTTGAATCAGCCATAAATTTTTCTTTTTCTGTGGAAATATTGACAGGTGAAATCAGCCTCAAAAGATTTAACTGCCCAGCAATTTGAGTTAAATGATTATCAACCTCTGCTAATTCCCGATTGAGCATATTAAGCTACCTGAATGGACTTGTGAATTTGTTTCAAGTATTTTTTCGCCTGACTTAAGCAATCTTTATAGCTGTTTTTCACCAGCATAAATTTTACGATATATTTACCTCCGTTTTGAGCCAAGCCGACCCCATCACCCAAATCTTTATTTACAGTCACATTAGTGACTGCCTCATCTTCATGCAAAAATTCATAATCTATATTTTCCAAAATGCCATCATAAGGTGAAAAAATTTCCACAACCGCAGTAAATTGTTTTTTTTGGGTTTGCATGTCTGGTTTTTTCCTGACAGAAACCTGAGAAATCGCTAAATCCAAATCCCCTCCCTGTGAAGCTTCAAACATTTCACTACGGAAACCTCCCGCACGTGACGCAATTTCAATTAGTCGACAATCTTTCGTCTCAGGATCGAAAAAAACTTCCGTATGCGTGGCACAATAGTTTAGCTCCAGTGATTTAAGCGCTTTTCTCGTTATACTCAAAATCAACTTTTCATCTTCCGAGGAAAGCTCGTAGGGCATCAGACGAATTGGCAGATGGTGGTCATCAAAGCCAATTTCCTCAGAAGTAACATATTTGCAAACCGGCGTTGTATAAATCTCTCCATCACAAATCAACGCATCAACAGTCAACTCCTCTCCTCTGAGCGCCTCTTCCAAAAGAAAATACTTTTTCGGGTCAGGCACATTTAAATCCGCAGGATAATTTTGTAAATTTTCGCTGAGCAAACTTGTGTCATTTGCCATTGCTTCATGTAAAAAATTCAGTTTTGATTCCAGGTCCTTCTCTGATCTAATTTTAAAAACATAACGACTGTGAATCCCTGCGATTTGTTTTAGGATCAAAGGAAAACCTTGTCGTTCTATAATTCCCCTTGCATCTTCGATTTTTTGAATTAGCGCAAAATCCGCAGAAGGCACACCATGGGTTTTGAAAGCCTTGCGCATTAAATACTTATTTCTGGATTTCAGAGCATTTTCATAGCCCGAACTTGGCAAACCAAAAGTATCGGCAATCGCGGCAAGCAAAGCCGTGTAATCTTCATAGCGCGTCACAACCCCGTCAAAGCTTACATTTTTCAAAGCTGGCTGCACCTGACTCCAATCAAAGATATTTTTTAGCACAATCACCTCTTCAAAAAGATCATCAAATTCAGGCTTATATTCTTTCCGGTCAATTAGAAGAATAAAATTATAGCCGTTTGCTTTACTTGTTTGAAGTAACCTTTCTTTGTTCCTAAAACCAATAAATAAGATTGTTTTCATTTTTTTAACTATATTTTTGTATAAATTTTTTGTACAAAGAGCCTCGCTCTGCAAAGTTTTTAAATAGATTATAACTTGGTGCAGCGGGAGAAAGCAAACAAATCTTATTTCGATTCGTAACTTGAAATGAAGTCTTAAGGCATTCTTGCATATTATTGACCTCATAAAATTTAGGAAGATTTTTTATGTCATCTTGAAGCTGTCGAAGGTTATCCGCCTTCCAACTTACTAAGGGAAAGTTAGAGGGAGCGCTTGAAGCTTGAAGGTTTTTACCTTTCATAATTCCTAGTTCATAATTGGTAATTAAATCTCTAATCTTCTTCCCCGTTTCGGGAAATAAAATTAAATTTCTGATTTTACTCTGCAAAATACTCTCAACCAATTCACTAAAATCATATCCCCGATCCAAACCACCGACAATCAAGGTATCCAGATTATCTTCCAAAGTCTCAATCGCCTGAATCGTTGATTCAGGCGTCGTAGAAATTGAATCATTATAAAAACCAATGCCTCGAAAACTACCGACATATTCCAAACGATGCTCCAAACCTTTAAATTCACTCAGTGCTTGCCTGATAACTTCGTTTTCAATTCCCAACTCTTTACAGAGAGCAATCACTCCCAAAGCGTTTTCCAGATTATGCTTACCAAGCAAGTTGATCTCTTGGGATTGAATGATTTCCTCCTCTTTATAAATTAGTTTACCATCTTTGAGTTTTGAATTTTCACCATCATTAAACGGAATTAAAGTGGATTGCGAATTTTGCATTACTGCTGCTAAGTCTTCTGAGCCTGCGTTATAAAAGACAATTTGAACTTTCTTTTCATTTGCGTCATGCTGGTTCAATCTCTCCTGACTTGAACCTAAATATTTTTCTAAAGGTCTCTGACCTTTATCCGCTTGGTTTGATTTTGTTGAATTAATAGGAATACCTTGAAGTCTCAACCCCCCTGTGTCCTTGCAGGACACTGCCCCTTTTTCAAGGGGGATTTTTTTGCTCGTGGCTCGTAGCTCGTGGCTCGTAGATTCATCAACTATATTCAACTTTGCTCTATAGTAATCCTCCAAATTACCATGATAATCCAAATGCTCGGGAAAAAGGTTATTGATTAGAGCAAATTGGGGTTTTACCTCCAAATCTTCCAATTGATAACTCGACATCTCGTAGACGTATAAGCTGTCCTCTGAATCATTTTCCAAAACATCCAAAGCAGGATTTCCGATATTACCAATTAGTTCAACTTTTTTTCCTGCGCTTTTCAGAACCGCATACAACAAAGAAGAAACCGTACTTTTCCCCTTAGAACCGGTAATACCAAGCACGGTTCCCCGTACCTGAGACATAAAGATATTCGTTGCTGAAGTTATTTTTCCACCTTGTTTTTTAAACTCAAGCAATTCGGACAAATTCGGTTTAATTCCGGGAGATTTGATAATCAAATCATATTTCTCCAAATTTTTTAAATAATCTTTTCCAAAAACATATTTCACTTTTTCCAAATTATCATCCTGACTCTGTCGCAAGGCTTCACTTCGATCAGCCACAGTAATTTCCTTCTCAGGAAACTTCTCTCTCAAAAACCGCAAAATCGACTGTCCCTCTATACCACAGCCAAGAATCAGTACTCTCGTTTTTTCAATTTCTTTCAACATTTTTTTAGTAATACAATACTCTGCTACAAAATACCCTGACTTCTTCAACAAGTAAACCTGCGCTTTTAATAAAGTAAATTTATATTAAATAAAAAAAGTCTTGACAGCTGTGTTAGAATTAATTAACATTATGTTAGATTTATTTAACACTTAATTTTCACATCATGACTAAAAAAGAATATCGAAATTGCCGAATTGCAGCAACGATGATTTTATGCCTGACTATCTCTTGGTCAATGCAGGTGGAAAATGGTTTTATTGCCGCCATTGCGGTTTTAGCCACACTTCTTTTCCTGAATGCCTGCCGTAAAAAAGTAAAAGAGGTTCTATTTGATGAAAGAGATTTACAGATTGCGGGAAAAGCAACCAGAATTTCAATCTCGATTTTTGGAATTGTCGGCTCGATTGTTGCTTTATTGCTTATGGGATTTGATCATTTAAATTCAAGTTTTCAGCTAGTCGGTCAAACAATTGCATTTTCAGTTTGTATATTATTGATAATCAATAATATAATTTACGTATACTATCATCGCAAAGGCAAATAAAATGAAAAATAAGATAAAAATTTTCAGAACCCAAAAAGGTCTTACTCAAAACGAATTGGCAGAGTCAGTCGGCGTCAGAAGGGAAACAATTGTTTTCCTCGAGAAAGGAACCTATAATCCTTCTCTGAAGTTAGCTTATTCCATTGCACATTTTTTTGAAATAAATATCGAAGAGCTTTTTATTTTTGAAGAAAAAGATTGAATGGAAAATCTTTCACATTAAACAAAAAATTACTCTCAAAAAACTACTCCATATTCGGGTGGTTTTTTCTAAATCTAATTTTTCAAAACAAATTCCAAAAACCTCCCTTCAACTTGACAAATAAATGTTTTCATATAGAATAACAAGCCTTTGTTGAATATAATTCGTAAAAAAATATGAGAGAAGAATTAATAGATTCACTAAAAATCGCTAAATGCCTTTTGCAGAATGAACATGCACTAGACCAAAATTTGCAAACCGAAGAGGAACAATACTTCGAAACAAAAATTATTGATGTTGTTAAAAAAATTTTAAAAATCTTGCTTAAGAGTAGCTTAAAAGATTTGTTAAAAAATCAAGATGAAAAAGATATATTTGATAGATTAGACTCCGCCATCGGAAAAATAGAAAAAGTTTCTGAAGAAAAAATAAACAAAATCATCACAGATCAAAGATCAACATTCGAGGAACTTTTTGGTGATCTTCACGGATTCGCCAGTGATATTTATGCTTCGAATAATCAACTAAAAGAAGAAGAAAAGCAGCTTGCCGAGGTCAGATTTAATAAAGGAAAATTGCTTTTGATGCTGGGTAAAAAACAAAAAGCTCTTGAGCAATTTGAAATTGCATGGAAAATTAATTCTTCAGATGAAATCACTGCTGCTTATCAAAACTTATCCGCAGAAGTCACTTTAGAGAATATGGATAAATAAAATTAAAAATTCTCCAAAAACCTCTGCACATCCTGATTCAATAAAATATCATTTTTACGCACCGGTCGTTTTAGCACAATACCATCCAAAGTGCGACAACGACTAAATGCCACATAAGTTTGCCCATGCGCAAAACTTCTCTTGCCCAAATCAATCACAACCTTATCAAAAGTTTTCCCCTGACTTTTGTGAATCGTAATCGCCCAAGCCAGTTTTACCGGAAATTGCATAAAAGAACCGATCGCCTCTCTCTCAAATTTATTCCCTTTCAAAACATACTTTGAAATTTCCCAAGTATACGAAGCGACTTTCACTGTTTTTCCTGTTGAAAGCTGTATTTTTAACGTCTCTTCAAAATCATCAACTTCAATAATTTTTCCAATTGACCCGTTCACCCAGCGACGACCCGGATCATTATTTACAAACATTACCTGTGCACCCTCTTTGAGTTTTAATCTTACATCCGTTGCATACTGATTCTCTTTAATATTTCCCTCGACCTTTGCCCTAAATGTAAATTCTTCCTGCTGAAGTTTGGCTAATTTAGCATCGTTAATTTTTTTGGCATCAGCATTTGTCGTAGTAAGATAAATATAATTTTCGTCATCGTGGAAAGCTGGATCAACACGAGCATTTAATTCCTGAATCTGATTCCAATCTATGGAGTTATCACGTACAGCGTTAAGAAGGTTAATAAAAAAGTCATCACTTTGGCGATAAACTTTTTCAAGCTCAATATACTGCATTTCAAAATCTTCATTCGCAAAAACATCCGCTCCGAAGAAAAATGGTGTTTGATATTTTAGCAAAAAAGCATCACGATCAGCGTAAGTGACAACAGGAGGTAATTGAAAAAGATCTCCAATAAAAATCATCTGTAAACCACCAAAAGGCAACTGATTTTCTAATGTTTTTTGTAAAAAAATATTTACTGCATCAAGCAAGTCAGCACGCACCATCGAAATTTCATCAATCACAATTGTTTGCAGCTGTTCAAACATTCTCAGGTTACGTGGTTTTTTATATTTCCGCACCACCTCATCAAGCTCATAACCGGGCTTAAGCCCAAAAAAAGAATGAATTGTCTCCCCTTCCACATTCAAAGCAGCCACTCCTGTCGGAGCAAGCACTGCACATTTTTTCTTGGTAGTATCTCGAAAATAATCCAGCAAAGCCGACTTGCCCGTCCCTGCCTTACCAGTCAAAAAAAGATTTTGCTTCGTCTTTTCCATTACATTCAAAGCTTCCTCCGCTAATTCACAAAACTCTATTTTCATTTTATAAAACAATCTATTAAAACTTCCCAAACAAGATAAACTGAAACTATACACAAGTAAACCTCAGCTCAAAAACAGAAATAAAAAAGGTTTGCTTTTTTATTTTATGGGTATATATTCATAATAGTAATATTTCTTAATTTTTTTAATATGCCAAACTTTGATCAAACTGGTCCAAATGGAGAAGGTCCGGAAACAGGATTTAAAAGAGGAAAATGCACAGGAGACAAAGTCGGACGCGGAAGAAAAAGATTCTGCAAAAGTGCATCTAACAGAAAAAGAGGCTTTTGTAACAACACTCTTTCCCTGGACGAAGAAGAAAAAATACTAGAAGATAGACTAGAATCTATTCGTCAAACCAAAAAAGCTAACTCAAACAAATAAAATGGTACGTCCTAAAAAATGCAAAAAAATTGGAAAAAACCCGCATGTAACTTTTTATAAACCTCAAGGAATTCCTCTCAGAGAATTGAAAGAAATTGAGCTCACTCTTGAAGAATGGGAATCCTTGAGGTTAAGACATTCTGAGCACTTAGATCAAAATCAAAGCGCAAAAAAAATGGAAACATCTCAAAGCACCTTCCAAAGAATACTCACAAACGCACAGAAAAAAGTTGGTAGAGCAATTACTCAGGGTCTAGCAATCAAAATCAATCAAGAATCTCCCTAAACTCCTCCGGCACCAAACTTTCCTCTAAATAAGTTCCCATTACTTTTTTCTTCAATTCCTCAATATTCTCAATTTGAGGAAGGACTTTTGCTTTAAAAATTCTTACCATCAGATCATCCTTCCACTCATTTTTTTCAGAAACCAAATAAAAAGCAACAGCAACCTCTTCAGCCGTCCCCACACATTCAAAAGGTTTATTATCCTGAACACCTAATAATTCCAAGAATAAATCTTTTAATTTTTCTTCTTCAAACAAGTTTTTACCGAAAACTTCCATCATTTTTTCTCGAGAAATAAATGGTGCCAATATAGTGTAAACAAAAGCACATTTGGGACAACTACAACACCATTTTGTACTAATTTTTTGTTCAATAATTTTAAAATTAGCATTACAGCTAGTAAACTTGGAAAAATACTGAGGATAATGGCTGAAGATTTTAGCAATTTTAAGTTCGTAATACGGACGCAACAAACTAAAATATTGAATTTCAGTGGTTATATGATGATGTACATAGTCATTGAAATCCTGTTCAAACTCCAAACTCTTACTGTATTGATGATTAATGTTCATGCCTAAATAGTCCAAATTTCCATAATTTGCGCTATGTTCATTTGAAAGCACAATATAGTCATATCCATACAAAATTGACGTCGCCAAGCTCAAAAAAGCAAAATACGCTGAAATCGGGATATGTCCGTTATAAGCGCCTTGCTCATTTAATTCGAAAAGCTTTGGCGCAAGTTTTCGCTTGACGGAAAAATAATCTTTACCTGCAATTTTTGCCGTCTCTCTTTGCGGGACAGATTCATCCAAGGAATAAAAGGTAAAATCAAATCCTCCTTTTTTTAAAAGTTCCGCTGTAACCAAAGAATCCTTCCCTCCTCCAATCGGAACAAGGCATCTTGAGTTTATTCCCCCCCTTTTAGGGGAGGCTAGGTGGGGTATATTGTTTAATTCATCACTTTCTTCAAAGTGTGGTTTAGATTCTGGACTTTTTCTTGCTTCGCTCGAAGCCAGAATGAGTTTGTTATTTTCAGTTTGAACTTTAAAGTTTGCACTTTCAGCTGACTCAAGATTAACAAGCTCCCGAAAATCAATCTGATTTTTATAAAAAAACTCTCCCAAACCAAATGTGTATAATTTTTCCCAAAATTTAATTTGCGCTTTGCTGAGTCGCCCTGTTTCAACGACTAAACGAGGAGGACAATAGGTTTTGTAATAACTAATTCCGGCAATTAGATGTAAATTAAAAAAAGCGTTCTCAAGGAGGTTTTTATCGATCAGATTAAAATCGACCTTACTCACATCAAAAAAAACCTTTTCCTCAAAATTTACTTCATTATCCAGTGAATACCTTAAGCTTAATTCTCCCGTTTTTTTATTAAATTTGTAGCCTGTAAAGAGAAATTCTTTGTATTTGAACATTACTTTATTTCTAGGTTAACATGAGTATAAATTATGAAATAGTTGCTGTCATGGTTTTTTCATTTTCTATCTTTCAAAAAGTGCTATACTTGTAGCACTTACTTTTATCTTGTAAAATTAAAAACAATGTTTAAAAAAATAACTTTTTTAGGATTACTTGCTTTATTTCTTAATTTACCAAAAGCAAGCGCAGCTTTGCCTCTGAGCGTAGAAGATATTCCGCCAGCTGTAGATGCTGATATTTATACCATCACCGTCAACACGGAACCCGGGGCAAAAGTAACAGTCACAGGAGGTACCAGCCAGCTCCCGCCTACAACAGATACAGATGAAGATGGTGTTCTTGAAATTACTGTAGGACTCATCCAAAACAAAGAAAATACATTCTCCATTCTCGCCGAGAAAGCAGGAAGTTTTAGCGAAACATTGCAAATTAAAATCAATGAAAACACCGCTGAAGCAGGAAACTATGCACAAAGCAGCGGAAAAGATATCACTCCGCCAAATCGACCTATTCTGGATGATTATGAAGACGAGCTTGACGCAAAAGAAATCACACTTACAGGAGTTGCCGAAGCTAATAGTAAACTAATCGCCACCAAAACAGATGGAACCGAACTTGCTTCAACAAATGTAAATGATGATGGGACATTTAGTATAAAAGTAGAGCTGGCGCAAAACCAAACCAATCGTATCAATCTCTTTGCAAAAGATGATGCAGGTAATACATCAACAGCTATCCAAGCCGTCATTGCAGAACTGGGAGAGGCAATAGACGAAGATGATCAAGCCTCCGAATCCGAGACTAATCAAGAAGAAGCATCAGACATTGCAGCGCCTTTCACAGACATTGCAAACCATTGGGGCAAAGAGTACATAAACAAACTACGTATCGCAGGAATCGTCGGCGGTAAAAACGAAGGAATTTTCGCACCGAATGATTACCTAACACGTGCAGAGCTGACTAAAATTGCTCTTAACGCATTTGATATCAATGTAGGCGACGTCTCAGAAAAACCATTTGAAGACGTAAATCTGCAAGATTGGTTTGCTGCCTACGTAAAAACAGCAAAAGAAGAAGGAATCGTAAAAGGTTATCAAAACGTTTTTCGCCCCAATCAAAATGTCACTCGCGCCGAAGCATTAAAAATATTGCTCACAACTGCAAACTTTGATTTACCCGCAGCAAGCACGGATTTTAGCGACGTAGCAGCAGGAGCATGGCATGAGAAATATATTGCTTTTGCAAAAGACAACGAAATTGTCGGAGGATACAAAGACGGAACCTTCAAACCCAATCAACCTATTACCAGAGCGGAAATAGCAAAAATTACTGTAAAAACTATGGAAGTTTATGATGCCAAAATGATAAAAGAAGAAGAAGATAAAGATGAGGAAAAAAACAATACCGGAACCGGTTCGGATTTAATCGGCGAAAATAGATTGTATGAAAACACCAATTTCGATTTTTCCCTACAATACTATAAAAACTGGTATTATGAAGGTATTACCGGAACAGGAGATACTGTGATCAAAGTTGGCTTTTCCACAGATCAAGATGCTATTGACAATGCCGAAGCAACACTTGAGCTCAAGGAAGACTCTCTTGACGATCTTGGTAAAAAGAATCTTGACTACGAAAAAGTTGCTACGGAAATTCGCTATTTCCTTGAATACGATAAATCAAGACATATTGAAATCTATGGCAGTACTGACTATGAAGGTCAAATCAAAACTATGGCAGAAACTTTGGAATTAGAAAAATAAATAATATTTCCCCCTTTTTAGGGAAGATCTGTCTGCCGACAGGCAGGCTGAGAAGGGCAAAAGTGCTTAAGACAGACACAAAAATAAGACTCTTTTCAGTCAGATAGCCCAACCCAACCTCCCCTACAAAAGGAGGGGTATCAAGGTTATTCTAAACTCTAAATCTAATATTCTAACACTCAAATATCATGATGAAACTCGGTGAAATATATGATCTGGCAATTAAAATGGCCATCGACACAGATCCGCGTCCAAAAAAAGAAATTTTGGACGATCTAAAAGAATTAAAGAAAAAATTCAAAAAAATGAAAAAAGAGGAACGCATTGGTTTTGATGAAGATCAGCTCAAAAATCCTTACGCAGACAGTCGCATTTTGGCAGGAGATTTAAACATGCAAGTACGTACAATTCTGACCGGAATTGACATGGAAACAGCAGAAATTTTAATGGCAAACGAACTGAATAAAAAAGGAGAAAAAATTGACTTGATTCTAGCGCATCATCCTGAAGGACGTGCTTTACAGGGGCTGGCAGACGCAATGAAGCTACAGGAACACATCATGGAGTCAGCAGGTGTCCCTCTCAATATTACAGAAAAAGTCTTAGCACCAAGAATTGCTGAAGTAAAACGTGCTTTGCACGCAGATAATTTCAACCGCGTGGCAATGGCAGCAGAATTAATGGGAATTGCTTTTGCTTGTTTCCACACACTTGCAGATAATCAGGTTTATGCTTTCTTGGAAAAAAACATTTCATCAAAAAAGCACAAAAGAGTAACAGATGTCATCAAAGCCTTGCTTAAAATCCCTGAATATAAAATTGCAGCTGAGCAAGGTAATAAACCGGAAATAGTCACAGGTTCTGAAAATTCCTACACCGGCAAAATCGTAGCAACGGAAATGACAGGAGGAACGTCAGGATCAGAAAAAATTTTTGAAAAATTAGAATATGCCGGAGTAGGTACAATTCTCTCCATGCATTGCGGAGAAAAACATCGTAAAATGGCAGAGAAACACCATATCAATGTCATTGTCGCAGGACACATGGCCAGTGATTCCCTCGGGATGAATTTGCTTCTTGACAAATTTGAGAAAAAAGGAGTGAAGATCATTCCTGCCTCAGGACTGATCAGAGTAAGTCGTAATAAGAAAAAATAAAAGCAAAAAACTTGATTTTTCCCAAAGAGAGAATATAATTTATCCACTCTATTCTATTTAAAAAAATTTAAACTTCAAAAATGGACCCAAAATTTGTTAACCTACTTATCCAACAGCTTCTCAATACAACTACTTGTCCAAAATGTAGTTCCAACATCATGCCCGTTAACGTAAAAATAGAACATATTAGTAAAGACAAATGCCTCTTCAAAATGAAATGCAGCAAGTGTCAGACAGTTATTTCCGCAGACGCACAAATGTCACACAAAAAGGAAGTTCCGCCAAATGAAATCAATCAAAAAAAGAATCCTTCCTCACAAGGAAAAATTCCTTTACCAACGAAGAAAACAAACGACAAAAAAGTAAAGGCGGTAAGCTTGGATGAGTTAATGCAAATGAAAAAAACAATGCAAAATTTTTCCGGTAGTTTTAACAAACTTTTCCAATGAAAATCTTAAAAACATCCTGTATTACAATTTTTTGCCTGATCACTCTCTCAGGCTGTGCAATCACAGAAAAATTTAAATCAAGTGTTGCAGATTTAAAAAGCGGAACACAGGAAAAGGTAAATAATGTAAAAGAAAAAGCAGATCAAATCAAAACTGATATTAATCAGGCTAAAGAAAACATTAATCAAAAAATTGAAGATGTAAAAACAGCCACTGAAGAAATTAACCAAGCTATTGACCAGTTTAGTGAAGCGACCAATGCCATTGGCAATATCGTTGGTAGTACGGGGACAGGAAATAAGGCAAATACTTCAAGCGATAGTCAAACCGAATCAAACTAAAATTATAAAAAATGCAAACCATCCAAAATAAACTCTACCTTGGAGGAATCTCCGCAGAGAAATTAATTGAGGACTATGGCAGTCCTCTTTATGTTTATGAAGAAGAAACTATTTTAGACAAATTTCAAACTTTACACGACTGCATCACCTATCCCCATAAAAGGATCCTATACGCAATCAAAACCAATCCAAACTTAGCAATTGCCAAATTGCTGCAATCTAAAAAATGTGGTATTGACGCTGTCTCTCCGGGAGAAATTCTCCTTGCGCTTCATGCCGGTTTTAGTGCTGAAGATATCCTCTTTACAGGCAACAATATGACCGATGCTGAGATGGATTTTGCCGTCAAAGAAAAAGTTCTGCTAAACATTGACTCACTTTCACGTTTGGAAAAATTTGGAAAAAAATATCCCAATAAGTCAGTCTGTATCAGAGTGAATCCCAACATAGTTACGCAAGTGCATCAGCATGTTATTACCGCTGGTCCGAAAACCAAATTCGGTATCAACCATGACCAAATTGAAGAAGTTAAAAAAATTGTTGATCAGTATAACCTTAACCTAATCGGAGTACATTCTCACATTGGTTCAGGAATCTTAGATCCGGAGAAATTCTTACTCGCCATGGAAGTAACCTGCGAGATTGCCAAGAAATTTGACTCACTTGAGTTCGTTGATTTCGGAGGCGGTATTGGGATTGCTTACAAACCCGAGGAAAAAAATATAGACCTAGCTGAATTTGGTCAAAAAGTTAGTCAATACTTTGAAAAATTCTGTCAGCAGTACGGCAAAAAATTAACTTTAATTATTGAGCCTGGACGCTTTCTTGTAGGTGAAAGCGGTTATTTACTAACCAAGGTAAATACGATTAAATATAATGGTGCAAGAAAATTTGCAGGCACAGATAGTGGCTTCAACCATCTCATCAGACCCACTATGTATGGTTCATATCATCCCACCTACAATGCCAGCAATATGCAGGGAGAAATCGAAAAAGTAGATATTTGTGGAAATATTTGTGAAAGTGGTGATTTGTTTGCCAGAGATCGTGAAATTCCAAAAATCAAAGAAGACGACATCGTAGCCATTTCACACTCAGGAGCATACGGTTTTGCAATGGCTTCCAATTATAACTTAAGGCCGTTTCCAGCTGAAGTAATAGTCCAAGGAGGAAAGGCAAAACTAGCAAGAAAAAGGCAAAGCATCAATGATTTGTTAGCAAGTTATGGCGTTCGGTTTGATTAAAATAAAGAAAAAGAAGAAGCCTGCTCTGCATCTTAATCCAGAAAATTTATGCTGAATTTTGCGGCATTTTGTCCTCATCCGCCAATCATCATTCCTGAAATTGGCAAAAATGAATTAGTGCACACAGAAAAAACAAGACTGGCAATGCAGACTTTAGGCAAAAGATTTGCTAAAAAAGAGCCGGAAAAAGTTATCGTAATTTCTCCGCATACACTTCTTTTGCATAATACCATTGCCTTATCACACGCCAGTGAAATCACGGGAAGTCTTGCGGCTTTCAATGCTCCCGAGCTGATTTTGAGCTTTAACGGAGAAAAAAAACTAGCGGAAGAAATTCATCAAAAAGCCGGCGACAGTTTAATTTCAACTCAACTTGTCAACGAAGAAAACGACCTCTACCCGCTTTCTCATGGAGAGATTGTGCCGTTACATTTCTTGAGTAAAGATTATTCAAATTTTGACTTAATCATAAGTGGTTTTTCAAATTTTAGTCTGGAAAAACATTTTGAATACGGTAAATTACTCGGAGAAATTATTTATGAAAGTCCGGAAAAAATTGCGGTAATTGCCTCCGGAGATTTATCTCACAGATTAAAAGTCGGAGCTCCGGCAGGTTACTCTCCTTATGCTCAAGAATTCGATGAAAATATTCTCAAATGGACCAAAAAAAGAATGACCCAAAAAATTATAGAAATCGATCCACACCTTGTTTCCGAGGCGGGAGAGTGTGGATTACGTTCTTTGGTGATCCTGCTTGGAATACTGGAATATTTTAAGTACTCCGTTGAAATACTAGCCTATGAAGCTCCTTTTGGGGTGGGTTATGCAACGGCGGACTTTAGAGTAATATGACCAAGATAACTATTCTCCCTCCATCATTTTTACCTCAATATTTTCAGGCAAGCCCGGCATACGGTTTGAAAAAAACGGCCAAGTTGAAATCTCCGCTTGAGAAACTTCACGTAAATTGGTCACGTAGTTTTCCGCATCATTTTTTGGCATACCAATCACAGCATCTTTAATTTTATTCACAAAACGCAAACCGCTTTCGGTCGTCGTATCAAGAGTGTACTCCTCTCTTCCGTTTACAGTTGTACTGACTTTTATGATTTTTAAATCAGTATTTTCATCAATCACGTCATACCCTACATTATCATAATTAATATCACGTAACTGCATATCCGGATGGACCTTTGCCATGATACTTCCCCTTAAAATCTGTTTGAATTTATCTTCATCATAAGTAATTGCTGTAACCTTAATCTTTGAATAAACCTCAATACTATCAAGCTTCTGCCCAATTGCCTCATCGGGAGTACGGATTTCCAAGATTTCTTTTTGAATATATTTAGGGTCTTTCAAAAGCACTAAATGAACATTATTAATTTCATTTTGCCTTTTCACATAATCCTCAATATCCAGCTTTGCAGATTCGATAATGTCATTTTCAACTTTTTTACGAGCAGCCTCTATATCATCTTTTTGAACCAATTTTGACCATTTCGTTACACCTCCTTGGGTAGGGTTCTCCGTAATCCCCCAGATTAACCTTTGGTTGTAAGCAGAAAGTCCGGGAATTGAAAATTTGGAAGGTGGCAAGTTACCTCTTTCACCAATAATTTGCTTATAAGTATCAAATTCATCTGCAACCACATTCACAGTAGCAGTCCCCGGTGTATCAGCATTTTTTTGCCTAGGTACGGTAACCCAATCCTGCGATCTAAAGACAATACCATCTTTATTTTGAAAACGAGTCTTACTCTTTAAAGTCCATTCTTGGTCCGTTGTATTTACAAGCTTCATAACACCGGTGGCATTCTCACCTTCAAAAACAGAACTAATCGTGTCAAAATTTATCTTCTTTTCAAAAACTGCTTCAATCGGAAAAGTCGGCACCATATAAGGAGGATTTTCTTCAAATCTTTTTTGATTAATTTTTGCATCAGCCAATTCTATATTTACTCCAGCCTCAATTACATCCGCCTTCGGTTTTATATAAATTGTCGCGCCCGGCAAAGCTATATAAGAAATAAAGAAAAACAGAGAAACACTTATCAGAATAATCGCAAAAAGTCCTTTGCGGTTCGGCTGACTAAAAGAAAAATCATACCCCTCATAATTTGATCTTAAATTCTCCGTTTTATTTTTTAGCTTATTTGAAAATTTACCGACTAAATCCGTGATTGAAACTTTTGTATGATCTTTTTCAACAGGCGCTTCATCTTTTACTTCATTGCGATAAGCATCTATTGAGTTAATCTTAATTTTAATCTCGTGCTTTGAATCATTATCAATAGATTTTTCTGATTTTAAACCGATATTTTTACATAATTTCCTCCCTCTCTCATCCTTGCTTATTACTGTAATTTTCTTACCTAAATTCTCAATTTTTGTTTTTAAAATTTTTAAATTCAAAATACTTTGAAAAATCAAAGCTTTAGAAGGAATTACAAGAAAAATATTTTTTTCCTTTATTTTTTTAACCCGATCAAAAATCAGATTAAGCTCTTCATCTATTTCGATGTAAACAATTTTACGATTTAAAGACATATATTTAGATTGTTATAATTTAGTCTAGTCGGTTTTAGTAAACAAAGTGAAAAGTGAGATCGGGATTTTTTGCTTATCTCAGGGTTTCTCATTCTTATTTCTACACCCAAAAAATCATAACATTTTTTTGATAAAATGCATTAGTGTTTCTAGGAAATCTGTAAAATTATTTGACAAAAGAAAAAAAATATTATAATTTGTAACAACTTATCCTTTCAAGAAAAATGAAACTATCAGAAACTCCTTCCAGCTCTGAAAATGGGATTGAAAAGTTAAAAAAAATGACTTTTCAGTCTAATCAAGCAATGTTGGACCACTTAGCAGAACTCGGCTGTGATATTTCCAGAATTCAAGAAAAAAACGGCATTCTCATGAGACCAGCAAGCGGAAAACCAGATGGTTTAATGCATATTTTATCTGAAGTAAATAAAGATGGAAAAGTAAAATTTGACCTTGTTTCACAGCTACTGATGGAAGATTTAATTGCAGGACTCAAAAAAACACCTGAGGAATGGGCAAATAAAACAACGCTTACTCTGCAAAAAAATATAAACTCTAGCGCAATAGGGTTAATTGGACCTTCTTCAGTACCTCCTTTTCGCCAAAAAACATTAGAACAAAAAATAGAAGAATTAGAATTAGGAGATAATGAGATTTGTGGAATTTTAAGAAAAAAAGTAAATAATAGAGGTTGGTATCTTGACACAACAGAGCCTTTAATCAAAGCAAAAAATCAAGAAGGATATAAAGGATATGTTCCAACTATTCCAAATAGGAAAAAATTAGAATTACTTATTAATGAAACATACCAAGAGGAAGATTTTGTCATTGCTCGTTATAGAGGATAATGAAATCGTAGAGCTTTATAACGAATTAAATTGGTAAAAAAATTTCCCTTGAAGAAAGCACCCCAAATGACTCCTCCTACCTCGACAAAACAGCCAATCCCGGCAAAACTTTTCCTTCCAAAAATTCCAGCATCGCCCCGCCTCCCGTTGAAACATGATCAAAGTCTTTTTCACTAACACCAAAACGTGCCAACGCTTCCAAAGTATCCCCTCCTCCGATAATTGTCGTCGCCTTGGTTTTTGCAACTGCTTCTGCAACAACACGCGTACCGTCTTCAAAAGGCTTCATCTCAAATAAACCCAAAGGACCATTCCAAATAACAGTACCGGCATACTCAATAATATCGACAAATCGCTGAGTAGTAATTTTCCCTAAATCAAAAATTTTCATATCCCCTTCTACATCTTGGATCGGTAAATCAATCACCTCAGCATCTTCCCTTGCCTCTGAAGCAACTTTAACATCATGAGGCAAAACAATTCTTTCATTATATTTCTCCGCCTCAAGCATAATATCTTGGGCTAAACTTGCCTTATCATGCTCACAAAGAGATTCTCCTACATTAAAACCTTTTGCATTAAGAAATGTATTACCAAGCCCTCCTCCGATTAAAAAAGTATCCGCCTTATGCAAAAAATTACGCACAACACCAATTTTTGTGTCAATCTTGGCTCCTCCCATAATCATTACCAAAGGTTTGTGCGGATTTTGAAAGACAGCTTTCAACGCTCCAACCTCATTTTTTACGAGTAAACCTGCATAAGCCGGTAAAAAATGTGCAATTCCTTGCGTGGAAGCATGTGCTCTATGAACACAGCCAAAAGCATCTTCCACAAAAAAATCACAATGCTGAGCAAGCTCCTTCGCAAAATTCATGATGTTATCTGTCTCATCAAGATGAAAACGCAAATTTTCAAGCATCAAAATTTCTCCTGACTGGAGTTCCTCTTTTGCTTTTGCAACATCTTCACCAATACAATCATTCATCTTTTTAACCGGTCTATTCAGCAATTTTTCTAATTCTTTTGCTACACCTGTCAAACGTAAAGCATCAACCACTTTTCCTTTTGGTCTGCCCAAATGAGAAGCGATTACTACAGCCGCACCTTCTTCCAATAGATACTCTATTGTGGGCAAAGCTTTTAAAATTCGGGTGTTATCAGAAACATTTCCATCTTCTTTAAGAGGAACATTAAAATCAACACGCAAAAAGACTTTTTTACCTTTTAAATCAGCACCTTGAACAGATCGAAGCGACATAAATCCTAGTATTTAAATAATATTTTTTGCCTAAAAAACTACCCCGAAAATGATAACATTTTTTGAATAAAATTGTAGCGAAAAATTTCCACCAAGCATACCGTCATCCTGAGCTTACTCCACTCCTTTTGAATTATTTGTGCGGTGGGAGTCGAAGGATCTAGTGCTACTTTTATCTCACCTAAACAAAATTACTTCATTCTACTCTGCTTGGTGAAGCTATCCACTCAGAATTACGCTACTTTTCCAACTTTATCAAACAACTCCCTCATCTTCCCCAAATCCTTCCTCCCCGGACTCTTCTCAATCTTACTCGAAACATCCAAAACATCCGGATGAAAAACATTAATTGCATTTTGGACATTTGAAGCATCTAAACCGCCAGCTAAGATAATTTTTTGATCAGGATAAAAATCCCGCAAAATTTTCCAATCAAAAGCCTCTCCAGTACCTCCATAAACTTCCTCATGAAAAGTATCCAGAAGAATCCCATCCACATTTTTATACTTTTTTATTTTTTCCAAATCACCTTTATTTCTTATACGAAACGCTTTCCAAACTTCAATTTTAGTCGCTGGTTCAACGTCTCTGACTTGAACCTTAATGTTTTGCCTATTGCTCTCCTTTGCAATATTCTCTTTGCTTAACACTTCAACGCTGACAAAGCCCCCCTGCCCTATCAAGGGGTTTTCTTTGCTCAAAGCTCCTAACTCATGACTTATAGCTTTCTTTAAAATTTCAACTTCTTCCCAACTTTCCTCTCCATGCAATTGCACAACATTCAAACCACACTCCTCAACAATTCCTAAAACTTGATCAATTTTTTTGTTCACAAAAACACCAACTAGCTTAGTTGGTAGTTTTTTTGTCTTTCTAGCTTGTCTCCGTTTATGCGGAGCAGGCTCAGAATCTTTAACCTCAAAGGAATCACACACACCCTGCCCCCTTCCCGTTTTTTCGGGACAGGCTAAGGGGGCTTCTTTTAGCTTCTCAATAATTTCCCTACATTTACTTACTTCAATGTTTCGCGGTGATTTTTCATAAAAAATAAAACCCAAACAGTCTGCTCCATACACAACTGCTGCTTTAGCATCTTCATAATTGGTAATTCCACAAATTTTCACTTCCGGAAAACCGGTAATATCTCGAATTTTAGATTTCATATCAGCAGACTTTGTAATTGCAGTACCGACCAAAACAGCCTCTGCACTTTTTGCCACCTTACGAATATCCGCTTTGGAATTGATCCCTGATTCACTTACGACAACTTTGTTCTCAGGAATCAGCTTTGCCAAACGGTTAGAATTATCCAAATCAATCGAAAAATCTTTTAAGTTACGATTGTTAATTCCAATGATTTTAGCATCCGTCTTCAAAACACTCCCCAGCTCTTCCTGATCATGAACTTCCACCAATGCATCCATTCCTAACGCATACGTCACATCTAAAAAATTCTGAATTTGCTCAGTCTTTAGAACAGAAGCTAAAAGTAAGATTGCATCAGCGCCACTCTTACGTGCTTCATAAATTTGAAATTCATCAATAATAAAATCTTTGCGTAAAAGTGGTTTGTTGGTATTTGCTCGTGCTATTCTCAAATTTTCCAAACTACCCAAAAAGAATTTTTCATCGGTTAAAATAGACATCGCAGCAGCATACTGATCATAAAGTTTTACAATCTCAGCTACATTAAAATCCGCTCTAATCAAACCTTGAGAAGGAGAGCCTTTTTTAACTTCAGCAATTAGCTTAGGCCATACTTTCTCTTCACTTTGCAAAGCTTCATAAAAACTAACTTCTGATTTTTGTAATTGAGAAATATAGTTTTCTTTATCTAAATAGGTTTTCCACAATTCACCTTTCACCAGTTGAACTTCTTCTCTCTTATGTGCAATGATTTTCTCTAAAATCGTCATTTTACAGTTAAATTAATTTAGCAATAGGGGCATAAGATTTCCTGTGAATCTCACAAACACCATGCTTCTTAAGTGCTTCTTGATGTTCTTTAGTGCCATAGCCTTTATGATTTTCAAAACCATATTGAGGATATTTTTTCGCAAACCTCATCATCAGTCTATCTCGCATCACTTTTGCCACGATAGAAGCTGCCGCAATTGAAGCGACCTTAGCATCTCCCTTAATTAAAGCATTTTGAGGAACATTGGGATAGTTAATATTCACAGCATCAAGCAACAAAAAATCCGGTTCAAGTTCTTTGGCAATCTCCCGCATACCTTTTTTTACTGCATTTAAAATTCCTAATCTATCAATAATCTTATGTGTCACCACCTTTGTTGAGATAGCAACAGCAGCATATTCAATTTCGACAAACAACTCTTCTCTTTGCAACTCAGAAAGTTTTTTGGAGTCATTCAATTTTTTACAATCAAAGTTCTCCGGCAAAATTACACCGGACATCACCACAGGACCCGCCCACGGGCCACGCCCAGCCTCATCAATGCCGACAATATTTTGAAACCCTGACTGCTTTAATTTTAATTCGTGAGAAAGATCAAGCATTATAGATCCGGATTATTATCAAAACTCTAGCTTGACTTTATATAAGCGCATCACTAGAATGTCCTCGCTTTATTTGATTTTAGATTTTTCAATATGCTAAGTAAAGGAAATAAAAGAAAAGCGCACAAAAGACACGGATTTTTAAGCCGGATGAAGACGCCGGGCGGACGCAATGTTATCAAATCACGTCGCCAAAAAGGTCGTCATGTTTTAGGTGTAAAATAATTGAATGCTTAAAAAAAAAATCGACTTAATCATCGACCTACAATTGAGTATTTATTAAGAAAAGGAAAGAAGTTTACCAACAAACTTTTCTTATTTAAGTATGGTCTTAGTAAAAAAGAAAGTTCGCAATTCGCAATCATCGTAAGTAAAAAAATTAGTAAAAAAGCTGTTGCAAGAAATAAAATCAGAAGACAAATTTATGCGAGTTTACGACTAAATTTAAACTTAATTCAAAAACCAATTAATTGTGTCATTATCCCTCATAAACATATTTTAGAATTTGATTATCAGGATATTGAAGAACAATTAACTTTTTTTCTTAATCATATCTCAAAATGAATCCATCAAGATTTTTCAGATTTTTAATTTTATTTGTAGCTCTTTGGGCAATCCTAAACTTGTTTAGTAGCAACCAAAAGGAAAAAAACAATCCGAAACAAACCAGCGACATAGTAATGCTACCCACTAAAGCAAAATTTTCACAAGGTAGTGTCGTTCAATTAAAAATCACCAATAATAAAGAAGAAAACTTAACACCTTGGGCAGATTGCCCTGCAGAACCTTTGGACGTTTTTATGTGGGATAATGGTGAGTGGGTTCAAAAACAAGGCAATCAAAGCGAGTATGAATGCAACCCTAAAAAAACAATTGCAAAAGGAGAAACGGAAATAATAGATTATGGCAATTGGAATTTTGAATTATTTAATGAAATCGGAAAATATAAAATTGTTTACCAAGATGGCTCAAAAGAATTTCCCGCAGAATTTGAAATTAAATCACAATCGATTTTTGGCCAAATCTGGAACGGTCTTTTTTACAAACCGGTTTACAATACACTAATTTTCTTTGCCTCGGTTTTACCGGGACACAACCTTGGTTGGGCAATTGTTTTGCTTACGATTTTAATAAAAATCCTCCTGCTGGGACCAAATCACAAAGCCTTAAAAGCTCAAAAAGCTTTGCAAAAAGTACAACCCGAGCTTGATAAAATCAAAAATAAATACAAAGGAGATCAGCAAAAAATTGCCCAAGAAACCATGGCGGTTTGGAAAAAACATAAAGTCAATCCTGTAGGTAGTTGCCTCCCCATGTTAATCCAGTTTCCGATCATGATCGCCTTATTTTATGCTGTCAAAGTCGGCTTATCGCCAAACAATATCCACCTTCTCTATGCGCCATTACAAGGATTTGATCCAAGTTCAGTAGATTCCATTTTTTTAGGTATTTTAGATTTGACGAAGATAAATACTTTTGTACTTCCACTGATTGTCGGTGGTATGCAGTTTTTGCAAATGAAGCTCTCATTTGCCCTGAAGAAAAATAAAAAAGATAAGAAAAGTCAGACAAGCGCTCAAGCCAATCAAATGCAAACAATGAACAAAATGATGACTTACACCCTTCCTGTGATGATTGCCTTCTTCACAGCAACAATGCCGGCAGCTGTTGGTCTTTATTGGGGAGTTTCCACAATTTTTGGAATAGGACAGCAGCTCTATATTAATAAAAAACACAGCTAGAAAGGCTCAAAATCTTATTCAACTTGTAATTCAAAAACGATTCGAGTAAGCTGTGAGTCGTAGTAAAAATGTATCTTAAACTTTTTCAAATAAATATGGACGACGCTATCAAAGAAGTTGTTGGAGAACTGCTAAATCAAATGGGTATTACCGATGCCGAACTAAAAGTCTCAAAGGATGAAGAAAACAAAATTCTAAGAGTGGAAATAGAAACAGATGATTCAAGCCTGCTAATTGGCTGGCATGGTGAAACAATCAATGCGCTTCAGCATTTAACAAAGGCAATTTTAAGAAATAAGGAATTAATCACTGATTACTTCCTCGTACTTGATGTGGATGATTACAAACTTAAGCAACAAGAGAATATTTTGAGCTTGGCCGAACGCAAAGCAGAAACAGTCCGATCGTCCGGTGTGAGTCAGTTTTTACCACCTATGTCTCCCTTTTTCCGTAAGTTGGTACACCTTAATTTCACCAAGCCAGAGTATGGTGATATTACGACTGAAAGTCTCGGCGAAGGCGATCACAGACAAGTCAAGATTATGAAAATGGAAAGCTAAATCTATGACATTCTTTAAGAGAAACACACAGTAAAAAGTGTGTTTTTTTATCTATGCTTAGATTTGACAAAACTAACCGCTTAAAAACCGAGAAAACCCAAATACCAATTCATAACATTATTGCCGAAAAAAAGTGCAATAACGGTTCCAAGAATTAAAAACGGTCCAAACGGCAATTGCGAAGACATTTTTTTAGTCTTTGAAATAAGTACATAAGCACCAACCACAGCACCTAATATATAACCTAAAAAGAGCGCCACAATTGTTAATTTCCAGCCGAGGATCAAGCCCATCAAAATTCCCAACCGAAAATCTCCTTCCCCGATCCACTTCCCCCTAGAAACTAAATATTGAATCCCAAAAAATAATGTCGGGATAGCAGCACCTAGCAAAGCATCTTGCCAAGTCGGAGTAAAAGCAAAAAAATTAAAACCAAACAAAATTACGATTGTAGGCAATGAAATCTCATCAGGAAGTTCCATATAGAGAAAATCATAGATAAACAAAATCGTAAACGCAAAAAAGATGATTAAAAGCCAAACTTCATAAAACGGATTTTGAGGAGCTAAATAAGCTGCAGCCACATAAGCCGAAACAAACATCGCCCCCATCAATAGCTCTACAAAAGGATATTGGATACTAATAGATTCCTTACAATAACGACACTTACCTCGCAATAACAACCAAGAAAACAAAGGAATCAAATCCCACACAGAAAGAGAATGCTTACACGAAGCACAATGAGATCGACCGCTAAAAATACCTTTTTCCCCGGAATGAAGACGCATAATCACCACATTGGCAAACGAGCCAAATGCCAATCCGAGAAAAAAATAAAAGAAAATGCAAAGAGGAGAAATCATTTTTTATTTTTGTTAATTTTTTATATCCAGCCCCTTCTAAGGGAGGCTAGGTGAAGTAATAATTCCTAGATTGTAATTTTACATCACATTTACAAATTTTTGCGATTAACCCCACTCATTCTTCCGAAAGATGCTTCGATTTCACTACGTTCCGCTCAGAATGACTGAATTTTAGTAACTGTCTAGTACAAACTACTTACTACCCACTAAATAATCAACGGTAAAATCATCGGCTGACGATCAATTCTCTTTCTGACAAATTTGGTAATTAAAATTCTAATTTCATTTTTCAATTCCTTACGCTTAATTTTCGGGTTTTTCTTAATTATATTTGCATATTCTTTAGAAGTCAGTGCCTTGATTTCATCATAAATTTTTTGGCTCTCCTTCATATAAACAAATCCTCTCGAAACAATATTTGGCTCTTCTACAAGTTTGTTGGTTTTTGGATTTACATTGAGTAAAACGACTAAAATACCATTTTGTGACATAATTTGTCTTTCTCGAATCACTTGAGTACCAATATCACCGACACCAAGTCCATCCACAAAAACATCATAAACATTCAGCTTTTCTTTAGCCTTTTGTGCATTGCCACGCTCATCAAATTCCAAAATATCGCCATTATCCATCAGATGAATTGATTTCTCATCTCTACCGAGCGACAGTGCTACATCCTTATGAGCAACACGCATATGCAGTTCCCCATGAATCGGAATCAAATGTTTGGGTTTAAGTAAACTGTGCATCAATTTTAAATCTTCTTGTTGAGCATGACCGGATGTATGAATATCCATAGAACTGTTTGTAATCACTTTCGCTCCCAAACGGGAAAGATTGTTAATCACAGTGACAATTGCTTTTTCATTACCGATAATCGGAGAAGATGAAAGCAAAACAGTATCACCTTTCTGAATTTGAATGCGGTTATGATCCCCCAGCGCAATTCTTGCCAAAGCTGACATGGATTCACCCTGGCTACCCGTCGTCAGAATTAGAGTTTGACTTGACGGCGTATGATCCAAAACTTTAGAGGTAACTTTATTCATCAAACCTTTTGGTGCCTTGATATATCCAAGTTTCTCTGCAATTGCAAGATTAACCTCCATACTGCGACCTGAAATAAACATCTTACGATTTGTCTTCACACAAATATCAATAATCTGTTGAATACGACCAATCAATGAAGAAAATGATGCAATGACAATTCTACCGGAAGTATGAGTAATAATATTTTCCAGATTTTCGCCTATAACTCTCTCAGACAAAGCATAGCCCGGCTTAGCCGCATTGGTTGAATCCACAAAAGCCGCTAAAACTCCCTGACTGCTTAGTGCAGCAATCTTGGCAAAATCTGCCGGCTTATCATCAGCCGGGGTAAAGTCAAATTTAAAGTCTCCCGTATGTACTAAATTTCCCACAGGAGTATTGATAAAAACACCCAACCCATCAGGGATAGAATGATTTACCCGGAAAAATTCCAGATTAAAAGTACCCAGTTTAAACTTATCGTCTGGGGTAATCTTTTTTAGTTTTGCTTTTTTATGTAAAGCAAATTCTTCCAGTCTTTTTGAAGAAAGCCCCATTGTAAGAGGAGTTCCAAAGACCAACGGAAAGTTAAGCTTGGGTAAAATATGCGGAAGCGCACCAATATGGTCCAAATGCCCATGTGTAATGATAATCCCACGAATTTTATGCTTATTTTTCTCTAAATATGAAATATCGGGAATTACATAATCAATTCCCAGCATATCCTCTTCCGGGAACTGCATACCGGCATCAATCACAACAATATCATCTCTGTACTCTATTACCATCATATTTTTACCCACTTCCTCAAGTCCGCCAAGAGGCATTACTTTCAATTTTGGCTTTTTGGAATTAACTTTTTTTCGGTTGGACTGAGGTTTACTCTGATATTTGGATTGCTTCGTTTTTGTAACTTGTGAATTAGGTGTACTCCTTTTTTTTACAAAGGATTTTTTTACTGGTTTAGCCGCCTGGGATTTAGCCGTTGGTTTTTGTTGAAAAATCGATCCCTTTGATTCTTTTTTTGACTCTGTATTCGTCTTTTTCACTTTTTTCTCGAGCCATTCATTTAGTTTTTTTATCGCCATTTTTCTTTTTATTAAATTTTAATTTTTAAGTTATTGTTTTATTCTCAAGATTTGCTTTGAATATAACAAAAACCACTTAACTATGCAATTAAGGTTTTTTCTTTCAAAATGTTTTTTTTAGATACTCTTTTAATACTTTTAAATCGTCTGCAAATCATACTTATTTACGTCATTTAATTTCTCGTTTCTCGATGTCACCGGATTATACACTTGATAAAATAATTCAACTAGCTGCTGGGTATTAAGCTGCACTGTACGCAGGTTACAGTTTTCAAGACCGGCTTTTACCGTGTTAACTCTTGTTGTCAGTTTCTTTTTTAAATCATCAAATTCCTGATGTCTGATACGAATTTGGTCAATACTGTCATATGGATGAAGATACTGCCAAAACTTTTGAAAGACTGTCATACTCTGAACACGAAAAGGATCAATTGGCACAATCACATAAAAATTCTTTTCCATAATATCAGCATATTCTACAAGTTTTTTAATATATTCTATATACTCAAAAGTTTGTCTCTGAAGAAGCATATTCGTTTGCTTCTCTCTTTTTTCGTTTAAAGAATCAAGATACTTGTCAATATCGAGCTTACGACTGCGCACTAAAATTTGAATTGGAAAATCCAAAGTATTCAAAAAACCTTGATAAGCATAAATAATTGCATTTTGTTCTTGCTCTGATTTTAAATTAAAGTTAATGCTAGAAACTTGTAAAATTGAGCGCATTCATCCATTTTTGAGAATAAAAACATCATCACGTAATTCAGCAATATTTAGATACAATTGAGTACTTTGTTGCATGTTTCCCTTTTTTTGTTGTACCGACTTATGTTTATTCATAATTAATTTTTACGTGGTAATTGAACTTCTATATTACCTTTTTCCAAATCACTTTTGTGAATTACACTAGCGTCCTGTGTGCTACGAACCTCTGTGGGCTTATCAAGCGGTGTTTTTTTTAAGCGTTTTTCATGTGCATTTATTTCTTCCTCTTTTTTTCCCAAAAAAGTTTTATGGATAAGGTATTTGTCACTTACATCATCAATACCTTCATCCATCTTTGTTTTAACATGCTCAAAAGTATTACGATCCAGCAATTTACTCACATCTGAAAGAGAATTAATCGTTTTTTCCGCTATTTTTTCTTTTTTCGATTTATTTTGTTTAACAGGTCGTGGTGCGGTTAATCATTTGATGTTTGATCCCAGTGTCATCCAACTACGCTTTTGAACATTACGGGAATATTCAATCACAAGCAGAATGTATTTTAGAAAAGGAATATCATGAATTTTTAGAAAAGCAAAAGCCAAGGTCAGAAGACCTAAAATAGCAACAGGACCAATCCAAACTTCAATGTAATAAACTTTCGCTAAAGAAAGATAAACAAAGTAAGTTAAGCCTCCTCAAACACCACAAATAATAAGCTGTTTCATGGTCAGCGGACCAACAATCTTATCTTCAATTTGCACATTTTGTGGAATTTTGTATTGCATTTTTTGCTACTTCAAATTTATCTTTCCCACTATTCTAGCAAAAATAAGACAAAAAAGCAATGGTTTTATTGCAAACCTTCTTCAACAGCAAGTTTTATTATCTTCTTGCCAATCACTTTCACCTTCTCTAGAATTTTTTCTTTTACTAATCGGATTTCCTCTTCCTCAGACACGCCTTTTTTCCTCATTAACCTAAATTTTTGATAATCAACAATTTCATCTAAAACATTAGTATTTGTTTTGCTTATAAGTTCAAGATCAAATCCATGCTTTCCTTTACTTAAAATATCACGGATTTTCTTTAAACGAGATTCTTCCGTTTGATACCTTTGGTGATCTCCCGTTCCCTGATAAATGGCTTCTAAACAAGCCATTGCAATTGTTTCTTTGATTAAGTTGATTTTTTCCTTATCCTTAACTAAACCTAATTCTTTCTTAGACAAACCAAGCAAAATTAGCGATCCATCATGTTTTAATATTCCTGTTTTTTCCAATAATTCATTTATTACTTCTAAATAATCTGGGACAATTACAATTTCTTTACCTACATTTTGCTCAAATAATTTTTCCATTTAGAATAAAAAGATTAATCAAAATCAAATACTAATAGCCAGCTTTGTAATATCCCAGACTCTTCTATTCGGATTAGCATCGCCTTGACCTGTTTGCGGCTCAAATCCATCAAAAACATGATCTTTCATATAATCATATTTAAGCGCTAGTTTTTCATTATTTTGTGCTAATTTTTTAAAATCTTTATTGTGATAGTAATAATAAGTAAAACTCTCTGCAAAATCCTCAAAAGGATTCGTCATCGCATAGCCTGAAACAAAATCCAGCTGATTCGTAGCGCTCCTCTTTTTCTGGCTGTCATCCCACGAATAAGCATAGTAAATCGTACTTAAATCATTTACAAAAATCGGATTCGGACCATCATTAAAAGCAGACTTTTTTGCAGCGGGACTACCTTGTATTCCGCCAAGATCAATCGCATGCCCAAGTTCATGCACAAGCACAGCGGAAAACTCCTCATCAGAAAGATTATAATCATTGATAATAATTGTATTTGTCCCTCCCAAGCCCCTATTGTTGCCTTTTATTTGTGTAATTTTAAAGGTAAAAAGATTTTGCAGTTTATCTTCAGGCAAATCAAATAAAATCTTTTTTATTAAATCCATTCTACCTTCCTTCAAATCACCCGAAATTGTTAAGTTTGGAAAGACTTTTTGTAAATCTTTTTCTACCGTTCTTTTTATTGTGGCATAACCACTCGAAACAACCGGCTCATCAGCAACAGCAACATCTTCAAGTTCAGCAACCGTTTTGGAAACAGCATGAATGCCGGATAGATTATTTTTATCTGTAACAAAAAAATACAAACTGACAAGCACTAGCGCAAGGTTGAGAGTGAGAAGGATTCTTTTCATAAAAAAGAGGAAAAAATCAACTTAAAAATTAAGCACTCTTTTTTATTTTTATTTTTGCCTTCATCGAATAAAGGCAAAGATAATATCACCTATTTGCACCTATGTCAATATTATATTAAAGCATAAAAAAATAAATTTTCCAAAAAAAATCATCCTCGAAAAAATAGCAGATTTTAGAAAAAACTATCTTACAAATTCTCTCAACTTATCAATCTCAGTTTTTGTAAAAACTTCACCATGCCCGGGGACAATGTAGTCAGGATTCAAATCAAGGATTTTCCGAATACTCCGCACTCCTTCTTCCCCCACTCTATTACGCAAACTTCCATTTTCCAAATAATGTAAACTCACAGCATCACCGGCAATTAACCACTTTTTTTCCTTAGCATCTTTTACAAAAACAGAAAGACTGTCTTTTGAGTGTCCCGGAGTATGTAACAGAGTTATCCCCGGCACAACATCAGAGCTAATACCTTTCGGAAAAATATGGCAATTAGCGTCTTGCCAATGCCAAAAAGCAATCTGTGTATAAATCAATGCTCGCGGAAAAAGATGTGCATTAAAGCAATGATCCAAATGATTATGCGTCAGAATTAAATAATCAATATTTTCTGCTTTTAAGCCTTCTTTTGCTAAATTTTCTAAAATTTTTTCCTTAAAATTTGGCGTTCCCGTATCAACTAAAATATTATTTTTTTCCGTCTGAATTAAAGTAACGCTACTTGTCAAAGGATCAATCAAATAACTTCCATCTTCTTTATAATGGTTATCGTGTAAGCCTTTGAGGATAAGCTTTACTTTTGTCATTAATCAAAAATATTAGCATGAGTATCTGCACGCACAAAAAAAATACATTTTTTAATATGATCAACTTTGTACACAACCAAAAAGTCATCCTTAACATGTAGTTCTCGATATCCCTTCCATTTACCTTCCAAAGGATGATCTTTATATTGTTTGACTAATAATTTTTGTGTTTTTAGGTCTTGCTTTAAAATCAAAGAAAAAACGAACTTAAATTTATCATATAAGTTTTTTTGTCCACTTTTCCTTAGCTTTTTTGAGTCTTTTAAAAACTGCCTTTCTGAAGCAAACTTGTAAATCATAATTAGGTTTGATTATGCTTCAACTTCATTAAAAAAATCTTCAGCTGAATCATAAAAAGTTAAGTTTTTTCCATCCTCTATATCCTGCATCGCTTGCAATGTTTCTTTATTCGGTCTTTTTTTGCTAAGAATTTTTTCCCTAATTAAATCACGAAAGCACTCGCTGCGACTAGCATATTTTTTACGCTTCATATAAAGCTCAAACTCTTCCGCAAGTTCATCGTTAATTGAAATATTGTAAGTAGCCATAATATGTTTTTAAAAAATAGCTTAGCCTTATCTTAACAAAGATTGGCATAAAATGTCAATCTTTGCCATTCTTTCTAAAGCCTAAGTTCTAAAAGCTACTTAACTGTCACACTTTTTGCCAAATTCCGTGGCATATCGGGATTTTTTCCACGCAATACAGCTAAATAATAAGCCAAAATTTGAACCGGAATAATGTTTACAATCGGTGAAGCACCATTTACATCCGGAACTTTAATCCATTGATCGAAGACTTCATTATTTTCTGGAGAAATTCCAATTATATAACCTCCTCTGCTTTTAAGTTCAACCGCATTGTTAATTACATCTTGGTAGTTTTCATCTTTGGAAAGTAGCACCAAACATGGAACGCCTCCTTCGATTAAGGCTATCGGACCGTGCTTGAGTTCCCCGGCTGCAAAACCTTCTGCATGAATGTATGATACTTCCTGAATTTTAATCGCTGATTCTAATGCCATCGGATAGTTTTCTCCTTTTCCGATAATATACATATTTTCTTGCTCATAAATTTTCTCTGCCACTGCTTTGATATAAGTTAAATAACGCGGATTTAACATGTCATTTATCTTTGAAGCACTTTCAATCAAAAGCTTCCTCCCTTCTTCTAATTTTCCGGCAACAGCATAAGCAATCATCAAAAGTAAAGACAATTGTGAAGTTGCTGCCTTAGTAGAAGCAACCGCTTTTTCCGGACCCGCATTGATCAAAAAAGAATAATCACTTTGACGTTGGATAGAGCTTCCTTCTACATTTACAAGTGATAAAATTTGTACTCCCTTCTTTTTTGCCACCTCCATTGCCTCCAGAACATCAGCAGTTTCTCCGCTTTGTGAAACTACGACCATCAAGGTCTTGTCTGTAAGAAAATGATGATACGCTGAAAATTCACTCGCAACCACAAAATTAACATGTTTCTGCGCGATTTTAGAAAGGAAATAGTCACCCGCCATGCAGACTTTACCCGCCGTACCACAGCCGACCAAAAAAGTACCATAAGCACCTTTAATCCGCTCGGCAACTTTCATTATTTCTTTTGTGTCTTGGTTAATCGCCCGACAAATCGTTTCCTTCTGGTCCATGATTTCCTTCAGCATAAAGTGATCAAAATCACCTTTTTCCGCATCAGTATAATCCCAATCAATCTCAACAATACGTTTTTCAATTTCACTATTATCTTTTAAGTTGAAAAAATTAATTTCAGCCTTTTCACCATTTTTTTTGATAATCAACATTTCGTTATCATCGATGTACATAACATCTCTCGTATAAGGCAGAAACGCCGGGATATCAGAAGCCACAAAGTATTCGTCCTTACCCTTACCAACAATCATGGGAGAACCACGACGTGCTGCCATAATTGTCTCTTGTTTCTCACCCACAACAACAATCGCAAAACGTCCCTTGAGCCTCGCCAAGGCTTTCCGAAAAGCTTTTTCAAAGCCAAGTTCAATATAGCGCTCAATCAAATGCGGAATTACTTCTGTATCCGTCTCTGATTTAAATTTATGTCCTTCTTGGGCAAGTTCTTCTCGAAGTTCTTGGTAGTTTTCAATAATACCGTTATGAACAACCGCAATACCTCCTTTTTCCGAAGTTTGCGGATGGGCATTTACCTGAGTCACTCCACCATGCGTCGCCCAACGTGAATGCCCTATGGCAATATGTGATTTCGCAAATTTCTTACCTTTAAAGTCGGAAATCTTTCCAACTTTTTTTACAATTTCAATTGCCGGTTTTTCTTGCAAAATTGAGGCAAGCCCCCATGAATCATAACCTCTGTATTCCAGACGTTTTAAGCCCTCAACAACCATTTCAGTTGAATTTTCCTTATTGCCAAGATAGCCAAAGATTCCACACATAATTTTTAGGTTTTAGTTTTATAAATATTTTTTTTGTCATTCCTGCGAAGGCAGGAATCTAGTTGATAATTTTATTACCTCAAATTTTTTACTCATCATGCCCATAAAATATACTAGGTGAAGCCCCTTCACTTTTAGGTAATTGTTTAAACATTTCATCATCAAGATCACTTCTAAACTTCTCAAAAGCCTCTTTTAGGGCTTGATAATGAAGATTGTATTTAGATTGAGCCATTTTACCACTCATTAATGGTAACAATTCATGTATTAAAGACCTCAATTCTTTACTTTTTTTACCTAACTCTAACCATTCTTTATAAGTAAGTTTTTTCATATTTATACATACTTCAAAAATATTTTCATAACTTCAATTGCTAAATCTTGATCAATAAACCCCGGACTCATTGCAAAGGTGATTAAATCCGCTTTTGAAGCAAAATATCCAATTAATTTCACTTTTTCTTCCAGTGAAATTAAACTTACTTCAGGATCAAAAATATCAAGATCTACATTGAGGATTATATTTTGTGATTTCTTTTTAAGCAATTCAAATTTCTCTTCATAATCCATAAAATCAATAGATTCTGTAAATGACAAAAATTGTTTTTGAATTAATCCGACTTGAGTCGCAGCATTAATATAATTCGAAACTTTTAAATTTGTTGTTATTTGCTTTATATCAGTCAAATCAAGTTGTTCAAATTTTTTATTCAAAACATATTCTCCTTCATCTTTGTGTGCGTCTATATGGACTAAAAATGATTTCATACGCTGGTTTAATGTCTCTGACTTGAACCTTAATGTTTCTCTATAACTCTCCTGAGTTGTATCCGTTTGGCTTGACGCTAGTGAATTAAAAGCTTTTCCTTGAGTTTTCAAACCCCCTGTATCCTTGTAGGATACTGCCCCCTTTTCAAGGGGGACTAATCGCACAAACTCACTCCAACAATAAAAAGCCCAATTATGATTATCCACAATATAAACCGGTAAACCGGTTTTTTCGCCTTGGGTTAATATAAAATTGTCTAAACCGACAGATTCAATTAAGCTTCCCTTTTCATCTTTATCTCGAAAAACAATTTTATTACCTTTTCGTAGGGGACAGCTATGGCTGTCCCCTACGAAAAGCAACGGCGGCACAAATAATTTTTTCCCTTCCTCAAAAACAAAAGAATTGTTTCCCACATTGTCATCAATCCAAAAACCATTTAAATATTTTGATCTGGAATTTTCATAAAAACCGCCTTTTTCTACAAATTCCTTTAAATCAATTTCCGCCCTTTTTTCAAAGCTCCATTTCTCACATTCTTTTTCTATTTGCCAAAGCAGATTTTGGTATTTTTTCATTTTGTTTATATTCAGTGAAGGTACTGGCTCTCATCAGCTTCCATCCATCACAACAAGTTAAAGCATATTGTTCACATTTTTCTAAACAGACTGCTTTAACTGTCTATCAACACTTTCAAAATCTTCTATGCTAGTTCAGGCTTGCAGCCTGAACTATTTTTTTTATTACAACCTAAACAATGCTCGCATTTGGAATAAACTCTATGATTCAACCTACAAGGTTAAACCAGCATTCTCCATCAGTTACAACAAGCTAAAGCATGTTGTTCATATTCTTCTGAACAGACTGCTTTAGCTGTCTGTCAAAACTTTCAACACCTTCTCCTCAAACTCGCCTAAACTCCCTTCATTCAAGATCCTCACGTCATAATTTTCAGTATCCTGCTGAAGCTCGTCTATCTGTAAAACATCT
>JANQMV010000054.1 GCA_028279865.1 Candidatus Altimarinota bacterium
TGTATGTAATGGTGGTAATCATGCCCTCAGATGGAAAACGCTATAGTTAAAATAACCGGATCTGAAGGAGGAGCCAGAGGAATAATTAGCGAAGAAGGAGAACATCAAGTAACAGTTCGAAATGCAAACGGCAGATCGTCCTCAACAACATTTAGAATTGATAAAACGCCTCCTACTTGTAGTACTGTGACCTATTCTCCTCCGAGTTGGACAACAGGTTCTGTCACCGCAACAGTGAGATGTTCAGATACTCTTTCAGGATGCAAGAACAATGTTACTAGTCAGACCTACTCAACAGAAGGTACTTACAGTATTCAAATTGAAGATCATGCAACAAACGTAGCAAACTGCCTCGTCACGATAGACAAAATTGATACTGTAGCACCAACTTGTGGAGGAAATGTGACAATGGTTGATATTGATGGTACTACACTTAATACCGGAGACTGGACAAACGATAGAATAACAGTTGAAAAAGATTGCCTAGATGATGACTCGGGATGTATTTCTCCCGGTTATGTATGGTTATTTGCCGACGAAAACGGAACAATAACTTTTAATTTTGAAGATAATGCAGGTAATACGACTGCTTGTG
This sequence comes from Candidatus Altimarinota bacterium, assembly GCA_028279865.1. Classification (GTDB taxonomy): domain Bacteria; phylum Patescibacteriota; class Gracilibacteria; order JANQMV01; family JANQMV01; genus JANQMV01. The sequence continues at coordinate 596 of JANQMV010000054.1, forward strand.
ATTTAGAAATAACCAATATAGAAAGAGAAGCTCCCACATGTACCACCTCGCTAATCACTGACATAAATGCTCAAGGATGGTCAAAAGAAGATGTTATCACTGAAGCTCAGTGTTTTGACACCGGTGGTTCAGGCTGTTCAAGCGGACAAGCTTTAACCGGAACAATTGCCGAACATAATACAAACCATACTTTTACTGTTACAGACAATGCAGGTAACTCAAACACATGTAGCACAAGTACTGTAAAAATTGATCGAAATAAACCGGTATGTTCTTTTGAATCAACAGGATGGGTCGTCTTGCCTGAGACTGTAACTCCGGACTGTGATGATAATTCGGTACAAACTGCAAGTAACGGTATTTCCGGATGTAAAACTGCTCAAAACTTCAATGTTGATGAAATTGATGATGCCGCAAATATTAAGGTGGAAGACCAAGCTGACAACATTAGTTTTTGTAATAAAAATGATCTCAAGGTACGTTATGTCGAAATTCGAGGAACACAAAGTACGAATTCAAATCCTGCTCTAAAGCAAGAACTTGCAAATATCATTAAGCAAAATGTCGCCGATGATACCAGAAACGAATCTCCCAATTCAGATCAAAGTACCTTAAACTATAATTTAAGTAGTGGCAATATCGCTTATTACGAAAACGATGTTGAATTGGATAGTTTTACTGTCAATGATAAAAAAACAATAGTTGTCAAAGGAGGAGATTTGTACTTAAAAGGAAATATCAACTATGGAACACCCGATAGCATTCTCGGTATTATTGTACTCAAAGATTCTGAAGGTAATAAAGGCAATGTCTTCGTCGACAATGCCGCGACAGATATCTCTGCAATTTTATTTGCCGAAGGAAGTATGCTCAGTGTAAATGGCAATAAAAATCCAGTGATTTTTTCTAGGGACAATACACTTGATAATCAACTTTATTGGAAAGGTAGTGTCATCACTGACAATACAATTGGAGGAAACGCAAAAAATGAATGCCCAAAACAAGGCTGTATTTACGGCACAAGTACTTTAGAAAATGATCTGATCTATTTTAGAAGTTATCACTATTCCGGAAACGGCGTTGCTTCCAGCGATCCCCAAGGAAGTGGTGCTCCTATGATTATCGAATACGACTCCAAGGTTCAACAAAATACTCCTTATGGATTCGAGGTTCCTAGTGACTTTTCTTTCGAAGAGGTTGTGAACTAAACGTTAAAAAAACAAAAGAGAGACTCATTTTGTTTTGGGTCTCTTTTTTGGTTAAAATAAAGAGAAAAAGCGAAACTATTTTAATTTATCAAATATTTTAGTAAAATTTGTTTGAAGGTAAAATAAAAAAAACAGATGAAGATCATACATAAACAGAAAGGCAGCTCTCTCATCGTTTCTCTGGGGATTATGTCTTTGTTGCTTATTTTGAGTGGAGGAATTATTGCAACTATTTTCAGATCCTCTCATCTTACAAATAATATTGCAAACTCAAATAAAGCCTATTTTGCTGCTGAGTCAGGTCTGGAAGAAGCTCTCTACGAAGTTAGTAATCACCTTTCCGGCTTTGAGGCAAACGACAGCATCGCTTTGACAAATAAATCTAGATATGACTATGAGATAGAATATAGGAACGATGGTCCTGACAGCAATATTCCTCGTATCGGTGAAGGCAATTCGCCAATAGATGCCGACTGGAATAAAATAGAATACAAAGGAACATATAACTTGAATCTTTTCTATGATCAAAGCACAAAAGGCAATCAAACAGAGTATGACTGTACTCTTGGTCCATGTACGGATATTGTTAACCCAAATGCAAGTTCTTTTAATTTGTATGTGCGTACTCCTGATTTTGATGGCGATGGAGATGGAGATTATGTTCTTGCTCCAAATGAAACCTTCTTGACTTGGAGTTTGACAGGTTTAAGTAAAACTTCTTCAGATCGTGAATATACCCTCCTGCCCATCACGGACTCAGCAAATCTGAATCACTCTGAAATCACAGGAGATAAGATGAATAATGCACCTTCCAGTGTAGTTTTAAACTTAAACACCTATGGAGAAGATTTGGAAGATAACGAATCTGCCATTTCAACTTTTTTAGCGAATGGGGATTTACATATGCCTCGCTTTAAAATTTCCGTTGCCTCTGAACTAGTAGACAATATAGGCAATCAAATTCCTTATCTCGAGTTTAAAATTGAGGCAGATAATGTAATTTTGCCTGATTCTTTTGTAACAATTACTTCGGAAGGCTATGCGGCTTTGACCAAACAAACAATCCAAACCAAAATTAAGCAAGATGGAGCACTCTCTCTCTTTGACTACGCTATTTTTCAATAATTTTTCCAATCTATTATTAATTTAAAACAGGGGGCTTGTTTTTTATGTCTAAAAATGTTATAATTTATCGAAAATTTAGATAAAAAAACAAAAGACATGAAATTCATACAAAAATCATTGTTTACACCGGCACGCTTGGTTCTTAAAAAAGCGGAATGAGAAAGATCCTCTTTCGATGATCTTACAGAAATAGAACAATGACTTGTTAATGAAATTTTAGCAGACACAAAAAAAGATCAATTAAAGGTTCAACAGATAGAGAAAATAAAAGAAGCAGATGAAGCAGGAGAATTGGGGGACATTAGCAAGGAAACCAGACTCGATATTGCAATTTTAAATGCAACAAAAGAACAAGAACTTAAAAGGATTGCAACTGTTGATGGACTAACAGGTTTATATAATCGCAGATATTACGACGAGCAGATTATTAAAGAAATCGCAAAAGTAAAGAGAAAAGGACCTCCCGTTTCCCTCTTAATGTTTGATTTAGATAGATTTAAAACAACAAATGATACTTATGGACATGCTGCCGGAGATGAAGTTTTAAAGGTTTTTGCCCAAATTATCAAATCAACCTGCCGCCAAGAAGACATTCCCTGTCGCTATGGCGGAGAGGAATTTATCTTAATCTTACCGAATACTACTTCAGAACAAGCCGTCACAGTTGCTGAAAGAATTAGAGCTAAACTTGAAGAAGAAGTTATTCACTACGATAGTCGAAAAATTAGCACCTCAACCAGTATTTGAGTTAGCACAAAAGATTACTGAACTATGCAAAAAACAAAAAATCTTGAGAAAGAAGCAAAAAATATTCAAGAAAAAGCAGATCATCTACTATACGTCGCTAAGAAATACGCAAGAAACTGTATTGCAACATTAGATGATGATGGTAATTATGCTATCCATAAAAATGAACAGAAACAGCCTGTTTATGTTAACGGTGAGGGAGATAAAATGACTGTCACAGAAGGATTAACTCAAGAAGAAGAGAATAGGCTTATAGAAAAAGAAACCATTCCTGTTAAGCCTCAGCAAACCTCACAAGCAGCAGTTAAAGAAGAAGCTTAACCGTCTATTCGGCAGCATCTTTTGCTGTCATAATCTTGTCTAAAGGACTGCCCGGCGCAACCATGGGGAAAACATTTTCTTCTGACATGGTTTGAAGATCCAAGAGTACCGGACCTTTGTGTTTTTGGGCTGCCTGAATCACCTTGCGTGCCTCTTGAACTGTTGTAGCACGCATACCTTTGATACCATAAGAATCCGCTAATTTAACTAAATCCGGAGCAAGCAACTTGGAAGAAGCGTAGTTTTTTTTGTAAAAAAGATCTTGCCACTGGCGAATCATGCCTAAAAATCCATTATTCAAAATCACAATTTTAATATCCAAATCTTCCTGCACAATCGTCATCAACTCCTGACTATTCATCTGAAAGCCTCCATCTCCCATAATCGCCCAAACTTCTCTCTCGGGGGCAGCAAGTTTTGCACCGATAGAAGCCGGCAGAGAGAAACCCATACAACCAAGCCCTCCCGAAGAAAGATATTGTTCCGGAGATTGAAAATCATAATACTGCGCCACCCACATTTGGTTTTGCCCCACGTCAGAAGTAACAATTGCCTGACTTTTGGTCGCATCATTGATCAGTCGCACCGCATCATAAGCACGTAGCTGTTTTTCCTCTTTGGCTTTAGGCGTCTTCATCTGCTGAATGATTCTCTTATCGTGTTCATCTTTCCATTCTTTAATTTGAGCAATCCATGCCCCTGAATGCTCTTCCTTCAGATTGGCGAGGAAAGTTTGCAAAACATTTTTCACATCAGCCACAATTGGCACATCAACAACACGATTTTTACCAATTTCGGCAGGATCCACATCGACGTGGATCACCTTGGCATGCTTGGCAAACTCATTTAAATTACCTGTAATTCTATCATCAAAACGCAGCCCCACACCAATAATCAAATCACTATTCGCAACAGCATAATTCGCATGCAAAAGTCCGTGCATCCCCAACATGCCAAATGCGTAAGGGTGATCATGAGGAACTGCACCGATACCAAGCAATGTCCATAAAACAGGAATTTTTAATTTTTCCACAAATTGCCTGAATTCTTGGTGGGCGCGTGAAAGTACAATGCCATGACCTGCCAAAATCACAGGACGTTTGGAATTTTCAATCAGCTTTAAAGCTTTTTTAACCTGAAAATCACTCCCCTTCAATTGAGGTTTAAATCCGGGGATATCTACCGTTTCGGGATAATCAAACTTAGTACTGGATTTTAGCATATCCGCAGGCAAATCAACATGCACCGGACCCGGTCTGCCGGTACGTGCGAGGTGAAAAGCTTCTTTGATCACGCGTGCTAAGTCTTTGACATCATCGACAAGGTAATTGTGTTTGACCATGGGAGTGGTAATCCCCACAGAATCAACTTCTTGAAACGCATCGCTCCCCAAGACTCCTGTCGCAACTTGTCCGGTAAAAAAGACTGTCGGAATAGAGTCAAGATAAGCATCAGCAATGCCATTTACAAGATTTAAGGCTGCAGGCCCGGAAGTTGCAAGTGCGACTCCCACTTCTCCGGAAACCCGAGCATATCCATTCGCCGCAAAAGCACCCCCTTGTTCATTGCGCGGTAAGACGTGCCTGATTTGCGGATAATCTTTGAGCAGGTCGTATATAGGTAAAATCACTCCTCCCGGATAACCAAAAACGGTCTTTACATTCTCTTTTACCAGACTTTCCCAAAAAATTTTTGCGCCAATCATGCTTCAATAAATTATAAATAAATATCAATTCATATTGTAACTAATTTGTTTTGTATTGCAAAATTGTTTTAAGCTTTTTGAAAGTTAATTTTTATTCCAATTTTAGAAAAAAATCATTATATTGAGAGATGAAAATTTTATTCCTTCTTTTATGTTAAAAAATAAAACTGATCTCAGGTTTCTGAATATTGTTGCTGTTTTTATTTTTCTTACGCTCCTAATCAAGACCTTACAGGCGGGAAAATCTCTGCTTATTCCTTTAGTGATTGCGATTGTGCTTTGGTATATCATCATTACGCTTACCAGCCTTTATGAAAATCTAAAATGGTTTAAATGGAAAATACCACACTGGCTTGCTAAAACTGAAGCTGTTTTGAGCGTTTTACTTTTAGTTTGGTTTTTTGTGTTGATTATAAATAGTAATGTAAAGCAATTAATCGAAATTTTACCAACTTATCAAATCAAGATACAGCTTTTGCTAGAAAAATTTTCTGAGACTTGGAATATCGAGCGACTTGATTTAGCAAACATTGTCAGTAGTATTGATGTTACCTCATTCTTTTCCGGTCTTGCAAATGGGGTGGGAGTTTTTTTAAGCTACGGAGGTACCATTACTATTTATTTAATCTTCTTGCTTCTTGAATATCGCCAGTTTCACAGTAAATGGGACAATCTTTTCACTGACAAGAGAAAATTAAACCATCTTCAAAAAATACTTTCTAAAATCAATGCAGACGCACAAACATACATCAAAATTCAAACTTTAATCAGTTTGCTTACGGGTATCTTGTTTTATCTTATTTTACTTGCGTTTGGTGTTCCTTTTGCAGCTTTCTGGGGTATGCTAACTTTTATTTTGAACTATATTCCCGTGCTTGGTTCCATGGTTGCGACAATTCTTCCATTTACTTTAGGTATTATTGAGCTTAACTCTCCTTCGTCTTTTTTACTTTTGGGAGTTTTGCTTATTTCAGTGCAAGTCAGTTTAGGTAACATAATGTTGCCACGCTTAATGGGAAAATCACTTAATTTAAGCCCTCTCGTAATTTTACTTTCTTTATCTTTTTGGGGAATGGTTTGGGGAATTCCGGGAATGTTCTTATCTGTTCCGATTATGGTAATTTTAAATATTGTACTGGCTCAATTTAAATCAACGCGTTGGTTGGCGGTGATGTTTTCGGGGACGGGGAAACTTGACTAGAAACAACCATTCTCTTTTATTACAAGAACCTTTCTGGAAAATGTTTGTTTTTAAGCTAAAAGTAAACACAGTGCAAAAAGAACCGTTACTTTTTTTGCTTTTTCTCGTATTAATTCAGTAGGCTCAATAAATCAAAAGATAGAAGCAAATCGTCAATTATCGTCATTTGTGGACGAAAGCCCAAAGCTTTCAACACTTTTTATTTTTATATTTTTAACTCATGCTAAACATGAAAGTTCTAAAACACATTGTCTTACTCTTGATTACAGGGATATTTTTGACAACAAACCATTCTGTCAGCCAAGCTACTGAAGCGCCAAAAGTCATCTTTGGACTAAATAACCAAGGAGGTGCAGATATTCTCAGAAATATTGAATATCCATTATTTGCTTTTACTCTCAAACCTGAAGAAAACATCAAGCTGAAAGAAATTACTCTTTCAATTAAAAATACTGAAGCTCTGAGCTCCATAAAAATGTTAGATGAAAATGACAAAGTAATTGAAATTGAGACGAATTTGTCTACAGATGAAATAAACTTTGATGACTTAGATATTAAAATAGACCAGGGTTCTTCAAAATCATTTGCAATCGTCGGTTCTATCTTAGAAGATGCCAGCGCAAATAGTAACGTAAAAGCCACACTTGAGGACATTGAAATAGAAAACGCAACCAATGCAGAATCAATTAATTTAGGAGATTTTTTTCCGATAGATGGTCCTACTTTTACTATTAGTTCAATTACACATAATGGAACAGACGACGATACAGAGACATACGGATTTGCTCAAGATTTTGACTTTAGCGCATGGCTCCTTAAGTATGCAGAACGCTTAGATTCTGTACAGACCTGCCTTTATCCTCCACAAAACTCTGCAAAAGGAAGCTGTCAGGACACAACGAAAGACGGAATCTGTTTTTTGAGGACCTCTTTTGAGTGTGAAACAGGATATGAAGTTGAAGGGAACAACTGTATAGCATCGGAAAGTGAAGCTGAAGAAGAGGATGAAAAGGAAAAGGAAAAGGAAAAGGAAAAGGAAAAGGAAGAAAAAGAGGAGGAAGAGGAAGAGGAAGAGGAAGAGGAAGGAAAGAAGAAGGAGGAGGAGGATAATGAAGAGAAGGAGAATATTCCGACAGCAGGATATGAAGATGAAGTTCTTACAACTTCAACAGACTCAAATCCTTTTCCTGACACAAGTATTAATACATTGGTCGGCACAGCAGCGGCAGAGCTTTATGATAGAGCAATTATCGGAGGATTTCCTGATGGAGAATTTAAAGAAGATCTTGATGTAAATCGGGCAGAGACAGCTAAATTTCTCCTTTTAAGCAAATATGGTTCAGTAGATGAGATTGCAAACAATGGTACATTCAATGACGTATTGGATGATCAATGGTATACAAAATATGTAACCAAAGCCGCTAACCTAGGAATTATCAATGGTTATTCTGACGGAACTTTTCGTCCAGCGGATACAGTTAACACTGCTGAATTTTTAAAAATGCTCGCTGAAACTTTTGACTTAGATTTAAATCTGGAACATTCTTACACTGATATTGAAGACGGCGCTTGGTATGCACAATATGCGGGAGTTGCTCAGGAATATGATCTTTTTCCTGAACGTTCAAAACAACTAAAGCCAAGCAGTGATTTAACACGTGGAGAAGTTGCTATCGCAATTTATCAATATTTGAAAAATAGCTAGTTCAAAGCTTGATTGATCTGAGAAACTTTCTGGAATTCATAAAAGAGTTTGTTGTTTATTTAAAGCAAACAATAATTGAAAAAAAGTTAAGCACGAAGATAGGGACTCACCATATTATGATGAGTCCCTATTATCTTCGTTACAACAATTCTGCCGAGATTTAACCGGCAGGAAAAGGATCCGCTGTCAAAAGTGGCTCTGTTTCCGGATAAATACCTCCTCCTCTTTCCTTTAACTTAGAAAGGGAATAATGGACGTACCTAAGAATAAGTACTTCTTCTGTAACACGGGTTCCTCTGACTGCAACCCCTATTACACCCCCTCTTCTGTTTACGAAAGTGGAGGCATTCTTTTTATAAAGCTCAGGCAACTGTCCGAAGTAGAATTTCTCTCCATTCGCCCAACGAGAGATCGTCACGGCGTCTCTTTTCGGCACATGCACCCCCTCTGATTCTTGAGAAGCAAGTTGTCCGGTTAGCACGGATAGGCCGTCTACACTGACGACGACCTCACAATCTCCACCAAACAGGCTATTATTGCTTATTTTTAGGGAAAAACAGCCGCCTTTTTTCCCTTCAATAAACGTTTGTCCTTCATAAAGAGACTCTACTACTGGTGTAGCTTCAACTTCAACCGCAACCCCAACCGCAACATTCTTTTTTTTCATTTTGTCTCTCCTCAATTTAAATTAATAAACGGTAAAGCCATCAGTTTTTTTTATAAATAATTGATGACTTCTTGGGTATAATTATAATAAGAATTACCCCCAGAAAGCCACCAACTATGTAGTATTGCTGTAACGAAGAATTTATCTGCCCTCCAAATAATTGGTTTTTGAGGAGCAAAGCAATCTTCAAAAGATGCCCTAACTCAGACAAATAACAGAGCAGATTAATTCCCGCTACAATTCGATAATTTTAAGGAGCTTTCCGTCGTCAAAATTGTTTTTTAGCATAGTACGTAAATTTAAAAAGTCAAGGCTAAGTAATTATCGACAAATCAAAAAAACGCAGTTTTGCGTTTTCAGGATAATATTGTATAAGATATTTTGGTGGACTTAATCGAGACAATAGTCAGACTAAATTTGATTGATATAAAATCTGCAACGCACTTTTTAAAAAGCTTAAAAAGTGACTGTAAAACTCCTACTTTTACTGAAGCATAAAATAAAAAAAGAAACAAAATTTCCCAAAAAATACAAATGGTGGAGATGGCGGGAATCGAACCCGCGTCCAAAGATTTAGACCATAAACTTCTACAATCATAGTAATTTTTAAATTTTCGAGTAAGTAATCAAAAAATCACAAAAAACTACTTACCTTAGTCTGAAAAAAATTCAGCTATTTAGCTCAAACAAACTAAACGACCTAACTCGCTAAATGATGTCTCTATCCGGTCAGCGAGTATCGCCAGTAGAGACACGAACCGAATCTAATCAGTTCTATGCAAAAGAAGGTACTAATTGTCCTTTTGGAGCAAGTAGTTCTTTAACTTTTGCTAAAATTCCAGAATTTTCGTCTGCAATTATTGATTGCACTGGACGGATATATCAGTTGGGATTTGTTTGCTTTATTGTTAAAAATCAAAAATTTTTAACAAACAGCATTCTCCATTACATAAATGCTAACGCATTTATTCTATTTCGAAACACAAATCTCGCAACTTGAACGGGAGACAGCGCGATCCCGTGAATGCGATTTATAATCTAACATAATCTCTGTCGAAGCCGATCATCCCCATATTATTTTGTCATTCTGGCTTGTCCGGAACCTAAAGCACAAAAAATGTTATAGACTCTGGAGATTTATCCGCCAAGATAGAAGCCAGAAAGACTTTTATTTAGGATTTCCTGTTAAAGAGCCAAAGAGCTGATGAATTTTAGAGGATTTTTTGAGTTTTGTAAACATCAACTTGAAAAGGCTCAAATGATTTGACAAAATATAGCTAATTTAAAGTTTTAACTACTCGTCCTATGTTCGACCGTTCAATTATCAAAGCAAACCTAACAAACACTCTGACCGAAACAAACCTTAGTGCTCCTTTGGAAAAAGTTCACGTAGGAAAAGTGCGTGACACTTATACTTATCAAAACAAAAGAATCCTCGTCACAACAGATCGCCAAAGCGCCTTTGATCGAATCCTTGCCGCAATCCCCTTTAAAGGTCAAGTACTAAATCAAATTTCAGGTTTATGGTTTGAGCAAACCAAAGATATTATTCAGAACCATATCATCGACCTGCCCGATCCAAATGTCTCAGTGGTTAAATCCTGCAAAACCTTACCGGTAGAAATTGTTGTGCGTGGTTACATCACAGGAGTGACCGATACGGCAGCTTGGTTTAATTATGAACGAGGAGAAAGAGAGTTCTGCGGAAACATATTACCCGAAGGACTAAAGAAAAATCAGAAATTTCCAAAAGCAATCATCACGCCAACAACAAAACCAGAAACAGGGCATGATGAAAAGATCTCTCGTGATGAAATCATTGAACAAGGGTTAGTGGAAGAAAAAATCTGGAATCAGATTGAAGATGTTGCGATTAAGCTTTTTGAAAGAGGAACTGAAATTGCGGCACGTAATGGTTTAATTTTAGTTGATACAAAATATGAAATGGGGCTTGATGAAAATGGAGAACTGATTCTCATTGATGAAATTCACACACCTGACTCTTCCCGCTATTGGCTAGCTGAAACTTATGTAGAAAAATTTAATCAGGGAATTGAGCCTGACAATTTTGATAAAGAGTTTTTGAGACTCTGGTTCAATGAACATTGTAATCCTTATACAGATAAAACACTGCCTGATGCGCCACCAGAACTAGTAGAAGAGCTTTCTTTTCGTTACATTGACATTGCAGAAAAATTAACCGGGAAAAAGTTTGAAGCGGGTGATGTGACGAATATCAATCAAAGAATTGATGATAATTTGAAACGTTACTTTGGCTTATAGAATAAGGACGTTTTTTTACACTGCGCTCCAGACAAGCCTGTCCGTAAAATTCCGGAATTATAAGTGTTAACTAATTCGTTGACAAAACGCCCCCCTTACTGTCATTCTCGGAATCCCGCTCCGCTAAAATATAATAAGTGCGGGATATCCGGGAATCTCTATTTCTTGTAATGAAATAAAACAAAATTAGCTTCTTTAGGTCTGCGATAAATTATTCCTCCGAGGGATTCCAGATATTTTTTCTAATCTTTTTTATATGTTTTTTAATTGTGATTAGAATA